>JBOGHU010000142.1:0-3914 GCA_050742255.1 Acidimicrobiales bacterium | reverse complement strand
GGGCGGGAGCGGGCGGCGGGCTTCTCGTGGGCCGCCAGCGCCCGTCGCCACGCCGCCGCCTACGCCGCCGCCCTGGCCCGGGGCCAGCCGTGACCGAGGGCCGAGACCTGCGGGTCACGATCGACGTCTCCGCCATCCCCGCCCAGCCCGCCGGCGCCGGGACCTACGTCCGGCGCACCGTCGAGGCGCTGGCGGCCGCCGGCCAGGTCCGCCTGGCCCTGGTCACCACCGTGGGCGACCGTGAGCGCTGGCGCCGCCTGGCGCCGGGTGCCGATGTGCACGCCGAGGTGCCGGCCCGGCGCCCGGCCCGGCTGGTCTGGGAACAGGCCCGGGCACCGGCGCGGGCCCTCGAGCTGGCTGGCGACGTGTGGCACGGGCCCCACTACACGATGCCGCTGCGCACCGGGGTCCCCACGGTCGTGACCATCCACGACCTGACCTTCTTCGACCACCCCGAATGGCACCAGCGGGCCAAGGTGGCCTACTTCCGGTTCATGACCCGCCTCAGCGCCCACCGGTCCGACGTGCTCATATGCGTGAGCGACCACACCGCCCGCCGCCTGGACCAGGTCCTGGCGCCCTCGGCCCCGGTGGTCGTCATCCCCCACGGCGTCGACCACACCCGGTTCCGGCCACGGAGCGAGGACCAGGTCGCCGAGCTTGCCCACCTGCGGGCGCTCGGGATCCAGCTCCCGTTCGTCGCCTTCGTCGGGACCCTCGAGCCCCGCAAGAACGTCCCGTCGCTGGTCCGGGCCGTCGCCCGCCTGGCGCCGGCCCATCCCGACCTCCAGCTGGTGGTGGCCGGGCAGCCGGGTTGGGGGGCGGCCGCCACCCGGGCCACGGTGGCGAGCGAGGCGCTGGGCCACCAGGTCCTGCGCCTGGGCTACGTGGACGACGACGTGGTCCCCGCCCTCTTCCGACAGGCGGCCGCGGTCGCCTACCCGTCCCTGGAGGAGGGGTTCGGCCTCCCCGCCCTCGAGGCCCTGGCGTGCGGGGCGGCCCTGGTCACCACCACTGGCTCGGCCATGGAGGACGTCGCCGCCGGCGCCGCCATGCTGGTGCCACCGGGCGACGACGGCGCCCTGGCCGAGGCCCTCGAGGCTGCCCTCGCCGGGGGTCCTGAGCTCGACCGCCTGCGGGCGGCCGGGCCCGGCGTGGCCGCGCCCTACACGTGGGGCCGAACGGCCGAGCGCCACGCCACCGCCTACCGGATGGCGGCGGAGCGAGGCCGGTGAGGTTTGCTGGGCGGGGCCTGCATGGTCGGGCCGAGCGCACCCAAAGCGGGCGGCCACCGACCGCCGGCCCACCCCAGCACTACCCTGGGCCGGGTGCCGCCCCTGGTCGACCCGGCGATCGAGCGGTACGCCCTCGAGCACACCACCTCCGAACCCCCGCACCTGGCGGCCCTGGCGGCGGAGACCTGCGCCGCCACCGCCCTCCCCGAGAGGATGGTCGGCCCCATGGAGGGCCGGCTGCTGGCCCTGCTGGTCGGGCTGGCCCGGGCTCGGCTCGTCGTCGAGATCGGGACCTTCACCGGGTACTCGGCGCTGTCGATGGCCGCCGCCCTCCCCGCCGGGGGGCGGATCGTCACCTGCGAGGTCGACCCCGTCCACGCCGAGATCGCCCGGCGCCACATCGGGGCCAGCCCCTACCGCGAGCGGGTCGAGGTCCGGGTCGGGCCCGCCGGGGAGACCCTGGCCGAGCTGGAAGGGCCCTTCGACCTGGTCTTCATCGACGCCGACAAGACCGGCTACCAGGCGTACTACGAGGCGGTGGTGCCCAAGCTGGCCCCCGGCGGGCTGGTGGCCGTCGACAACGTCCTGTGGGGCGGGGGGGTGGTCGAGCCCGGCGACGACGCCATCGCCGCCACCATGGCCGCGTTCAACGACCACGTGCGGGCCGATCCCCGGGTCGAGGTGGTGGTGCTCACCGTCCGTGACGGTCTCAGCCTCATCCGCCGCCGCCCGGCGTGATCACCGTGCTGGCCGGCGGGGTGGGCGCCGCCCGCTACCTGTCCGGGCTGGTCCAGGTCGTCCCTCCCGCCGAGGTCGTGGCGGTGGTCAACACCGGCGACGACCTCACCCTCCACGGCCTGCGCATCTGCCCCGACCTGGACACCCTCACCTACACCCTGGCCGGTGCCGCCGACCCGGCCGCGGGGTGGGGGCTGGCGGGGGAGAGCTGGCAGGTCATGGGCGCCCTGGAGCGCTTCACCCCGGTGGCGCCACCGGGATCGGAGGCCGGGGCCACCTGGTTCCGCCTCGGTGACGCCGACCTGGCCACCCACCTGTACCGCTCCGCCCGGCTGGCCGAGGGCGCCGACCTGGCCACCGTGACCGAGGAGGTGGCGGCGGCCTGGGGCGTGGCGGTGCGCCTGCTGCCGATGACCTGCGACCCGGTCCAGACCCGGCTGACGGTCCCCGGCGAGGGAGAGATCGCCTTCCAGGACTACTTCGTCCGCCGGCGACACTCGGTGGCGGTGGTGGCGGTGCGGGTAGAGGGCGTGGACGGCGCCCGGCCCGGGCCTGGGGTGCTCGGCGCCCTCGACGGCGCCGACCGGGTGGTCATCGCCCCGTCCAACCCGGTGCTGTCGATCGCCCCGATCCTGGAGGTGCCGGGCATCGGCGAACGGCTGGCGGCCCGGCGGGAGGACGTGGTGGCGGTCTCACCCATCGTCGCCGGCGCCGCCCTGAAGGGACCGGCCGACCGGCTCCTGAGCGAGCTCGGCGGCGAGGCGTCGGTGGTGGGCGTGGCCCGGGCCTGGTCCCCGGTGGCGGGCACCCTCGTCGTGGACGAGGCCGACGCCGGGCTGGCGGCGGCGGTGGAGGCGGAGGGCGTGAGCTGCGTGGTCGCCCCCACCGTCATGCACGGACCCGCGGAGGCCGCCGCCCTGGCCCGGGTGACCCTGGCACCGGGGGCCTGAGGTGGGGCTTCGGATCCTGCCCGTCACCGGCCTCCCCGAGGTCCGGCCCGGCGACGTGATGGCCGAGCTCATCGCCACCGCCGCCGAGCTGTTGGACGGCGACGTGGTGGTCGTCACCCAGAAGGTGGTCTCCAAGGCGGAGGGGCGCCTGGTGGCCCTCGACCCCGAGGACGGGGACGCCCGCCGGGCGCTGGCCGAGCAGGAGGCGGTGCGGGTGCTGCGCCGCCGGGGCGACCTGGTGATCACCGAGACCCCCCACGGCTTCGTCTGCGCCCACGCCGGGGTCGACCTCTCCAACGTCGACCCGGGTTGGGCCACCCTGCTTCCCACCGACCCCGACCGCTCCGCCCGTCGCATCCGCGACGGCCTCTGGGCCCGCTCGGGCGTGGCGGTGGGGGTGATCGTCTCCGACACCTTCGGGCGGCCGTGGCGGCGGGGGGTCACCGACGTGGCCATCGGCTGCGCCGGCATCGCCGCCCTCGTCGACCTGGGGGGCACCCACGACGACCGCGGTCGGACCCTGCGGGCCACCGAGGTGGCGGTGGCCGACGAGCTGGCCGCCGCCGCCGAGCTGGTGATGGGCAAGGCCGCCTCGGTGCCCGTGGCCGTGGTCCGGGGGGTGGAGCGGTCCTGGCTCCGGGAGGGCTCGGTGCGCCGCGAGCTCGTCCGGGCACCGGCCGAGGACCTGTTCCGCTAGGGCCCGGGCGGCTCACCCGGCCCGGGCCCGGGAGGCGAACCACCGCAGCGCCAGGTCGGTCCCCTCCTCCAGGCGGGTCCGGGGCGACCAGCCGAGGTGGACGCCCGCCTGCCCGGGGTCCAGCGCCGAGCGGGCCAGCTCGCCGGGGCGGGGCGGGGCGTACACCGGCGCCGCCGAATGGCCGGCCGCCGTCGCCATCGCCGAGTACAGATCGTTGACCGAGGTCTCGACGCCGGTGCCGACGTTGCAGAGCAAACCGCTCCCCCGGTCGGCGGCGCGGACGAAGGCGTCCAC
>JBOGHU010000141.1:0-2696 GCA_050742255.1 Acidimicrobiales bacterium | reverse complement strand
CCCCCACGCCGCCCCGTGATCGGGGCCGCCACCCCCGGCCGCTTCCCTGTCGCGGCCCCCGGGCGACCCGGGCCGGCCCGGAGCAGGCGGTAGGCTCGGTCCCGCCATGGGACGTGCATCGTCGGCCAAGAAGGTGGCCCGCGCCTCGCGCGCCGGCGGCCGCCCCGGGACCTCCCGCAACCTGGGCTGGGCGGCCTTCCTGGCCGTGGTGGTGGCGCTGGGGGCCTTCCTCGTCGTGGTGTCGGTGATCCAGAACGCGCCCGCCCAGACCACGCCCCCCCGGGTCGGGGACCACTGGCACGCCGCCTACGGCATCTACGTGTGCGACGGGTTCACGCCTCCCCTGGAGGACGCCGAGACCGACGTCAGCGGGCTGCACACCCACGGTGACGGGCTGATCCACATCCACCCCTTCAGCGCCCGGTACAGCGGCGAGCAGGCCAACCTCGGGACGTGGGGGGACACCGTCGGCGTGGAGCTGAGCGACACCTCCCTCGAGGTGCCCGGCCGGGAGCGGCTGGAGAACGGTGACGACTGCGACGGCGAGCCCGGTCGGGTCCAGGTGAAGGTGTGGGAGGGCGCCGCCGCCACCGAGGGCAGGCTGCTCGACGGCGACCCCGCCGACTTCGCCCCGAGCGACGCCAACCTGGTCACCATCGCCTTCGCCCCCGAGGGCACCGATCTTCCCAAGCCCCCCTCCACCGGCACCGTCCCCGGCGACGTGGAGGGGTCGGTCCCGGTCGCGCCGGCGCCACCCCCGGGCGGGCCCGGCTCCACCACCCCTCCGTGAGGGCGGTCGTCCTCGTCGGCGGCTTCGGCACCCGGCTGCAGCCCCTGACCTGCACCACGCCCAAGCAGATGCTCCCGGTGGCGGGCAGGCCCCTCATCGAGCGGGTGCTGGAGCACCTCGGCGGCCACGGCGTCGAGGAGGCGGTGCTGTCCCTCGGCTACCGTCCCGAGGTCTTCACCCAGGCCTACCCGGGGGGCACCTGCGCGGGCGTGCGCCTCCGCTACGCCGTCGAGGCCGAGCCTCTCGACACCGCCGGCGCCATCCGCTTCGCCGCCGCCCACGCCGGCATCGACGACCGGTTCCTCGTGGTCAACGGCGACGTCCTGAGCGACCTCGACCTCGGCGCCCTGGTCGACTTCCACCGCGCCGCGGGGGCCGAGGGGACGATCTCCCTCACCAGGGTGGAGGACCCCTCGCCGTTCGGGGTGGTGACGACCACGGGGGCGGGCAGGGTGACGGCGTTCGTGGAGAAGCCGGCGCCGGGGGCGGCGCCCGGCGACCTGGTCAGCGCCGGCCACTACGTGCTGGAGCCGTCGGTCCTCGACCGCATCCCCGGTGGGCGCCCGGTGAGCGTCGAGCGGGAGGTCTTCCCGGCCATGGTGGAGGAGGGCACCCTCCACGCCCGGGCCGGCGGCACCTACTGGCTGGGCGTGGACACACCCGAGCGCTACCTCCAGGCCTCGCTGGACCTCCTGGACGGGGCGGGGGGGGTCGGGGTCGAACCCGGGGCCACGACGGTGGTCGACGGGGAGGTGGTGCTGCCCAGCCTGCTGGCCGACGGGGTGGTGGTGGCGGCCGGGGCGGTGGTCGACCGCTCGGTGCTGGGGGCGGGCTGCCGGCTGGACCCCGGGGCGCGGGTGGACCGGTCCGTCCTCCTGCCCGGCGCCGTGGTCGGCTCGGGCGCCACCGTCCACCGGTCGATCCTGGGGGCGGGCGCGGCCGTCGGCGCCGGCGCCGTGGTCGACCGCCACAGCGTCATCGGCGACGGCGTCGAGGTGGCGGCGGGGGCGGTGCTGTCGGGCGCCCGGGTGCCGGGTCCGAAGGGCGCCACCCCCCCGGCCCCCGGCCACCCCCCGCCCCGATGAGGGCCCTGGTCACGGGGGGCGCGGGCTTCATCGGCTCCGCCCTGGTCGACCGCCTGCTGGCCGAGGGCCACGAGGTGGACGTGGTCGACGACCTCTCCACCGGCTCGCTGTCGAACCTGGCCCAGGCCCGGGCCGACCCCAGCCACGAGCTGCGCTTCCACCAGGTCGACATCCGCGACCCCGAGGTGGCCCACCTCGTGGCCCGCCGCCGGCCCGAGGTGGTGTTCCACTTGGCCGCCCAGCCCGACGTGCGGGTGTCGGTGGCCCAGCCCGTCCTCGACGCCGAGGTCAACGTGGTGGGGAGCCTCAACGTGTTGGAGGGGGCCCGGGCGGGGGGGGCCAGGAAGGTGGTGTTCGCCTCCAGCGGCGGCACCATCTACGGCGAGGTGGACCCCGTCGACCTGCCGGTGCGCGAGTCCCACCCGAAGCGCCCCAGGTCCCCCTACGGCGTGGCCAAGAAGGCGGTGGGCGACTACCTGGGCGCCTACCGGGAGCTCCACGGCCTGGACTTCACCGCCCTGGCCCTGGGCAACGTGTACGGGCCCCGCCAGGACCCCCACGGCGAGGCGGGGGTGGTCGCCATCTTCGCCGCCCGGCTGCTCGCCGGGGAGCCCTGCACCATCTTCGGTGACGGTGGCCAGACCCGTGACTTCGTGTACGTCGACGACGTGGTGGACGCCTTCGTGGCGGCGGCGGGGCGGGGCGGCGGGCTGGTGCTCAACGTCGGAACCGGGATCGAGACCTCGGTGGTCGAGCTGCACCGGGTGCTGGCGGCCGGGGCCGGGGCCCGCCCGGTGGCGGCCCACGCCCCGCCCCGCCCC
>JBOGHU010000140.1:0-20512 GCA_050742255.1 Acidimicrobiales bacterium | reverse complement strand
TCGCCTTCGGGTTCCGTTCACCCGACGCCCTCGTGGCCCTGGCCATGCTCGACCTCGGCGGCCTGTGCCCGCCGCTGCCCGGTCGAGCCGCCGCCTGATGCGCCCACGGATAGGGCACAAGAGCCTGATTTCGCATGGACGTCTGTGCGATGGTGAGCGGCCGAAGTCATCGTGGAGGATGCGCTGTGGAGATGATCGAGGTTGACGGACTCGGCGCGTGTCAACCTTTTTGAGGCAGATTTCTTCGAGAATCACTGTGTCGTAGCGGTGTCCTCCTTCGGCTCGTTGATCCACACGGCGGTCGGTAACGCCGGCGGTTCGGGCGGCTTGCGGACGAAGCGTTCGGGGTGCTCGGCCTAGGCGGCGTCGAGGACGTCGGCGCGTCGGGCCCGCACGAGCTCGGCCCTTCCGTAGTGGACGTCGGCGGGGGTGTGGAACCCGATGCGGGAATGACGGTGGTCCTCGTTGTACCAAGTGAAGAAGCGTCCGCAGAAGGCGTGCGCGTCCTCGTAGCACCCGAAGCGCTCGGGGAACTCGGGCCGGTACTTCAAGGTGCGGAACTGGCTCTCGGAATAGGGGTTGTCGTTGCTCGTGTGGGGCCGGCTGTGCGACTTGGTCACCCCGAGATCGGCGAGCAGGAACGCCACGGGCTTGGCCACCATCGGCGAGCCGAGGTCGGCGTGGATCGTGAGCTGACCGCGCCCGATCCCCTGCTTGGCGACGGTGTCGGCGAGCAGCGCCTCGGCGAGCTTGCCGTTCTCGGCGTGGGCGAGCATCCATCCCGGCACGTAGCGGGAGAAGATGTCGATGATCACGTAGAGGTAGTAGTAGGTCCACTTGGCCGGGCCGAGCAGCTTGGTGATGTCCCAGCTGTAGACCTCGTTCGGCTTCACGGCGAGCAGCTCGGGCTTCTTGTGGGCCGGGTGGGTGGCCTGGCGGCGGCGCTCGTGCACCTCGTCGTGCTCCCGCAGGACCCGGTACATCGTGGGCACCGAGGCCAGGTAGATCCCCTCGTCGAGGAGCTTGGCGTAGACGGTGGCGGGCGCCTCGTCGACGTGCTCCGCGGAGTTGAGCACCGCTCGGACCTCCTTGCGCTCCACCTCCGAGAGCGCCCGGGGCTGGGGGGTGGGAACCCGCTCGGGCTTCGGCGGCGGCGGGCTCTTGCGGTGGCGGCGATACCAGCGCGCCCGCGCCTCGCCGACCGCCGCGCACCCGGCACGCACGCCGACGATCGGCTCGAGCTCCACCACGGCCTGGTCGATCATCTCGTCTCGCCCGTCTGCTCCGGGGCGCTGTCGGTGGCGAGTTGCTCCAACAGCGCCGAGAGCTTTCCCTGGACCTCGATGACCTTGCGGGCCTTGTCGAGATCGGAGGACAGCCGCTCGTTCTCTTTGCGGAGCCGGGCGACCTCGCGGTCGCGGGGGTCAGCCGGGCGCCGACCGGCGGGCTTCGCCAGCGCCTCGAGGGCGCCACGGTCGCGCTGCTTGCGCCATTCGGAGATGAGCGAGCTGTACAGCCCCTCGCGTCGCAGCAGCGCTCCCTTGCCCGCCTTGTCGAGACCCTCGTACTGCTCGAGGATCTGCGCCTTGTACTTCGCCGAGTACCGGCGCGGGCCGCGTGCCCGCGCCGGGACCTCGGGGTCCGGGTCATTGGTGTCGTTCATCACGCCAGCATCGGCGCGCGCGTCGAAGGATTGGTGGATCGTGGTGGTCATCGGGGAACTCCCTCCCCGCCCTCTCAGCTCAATGAATCGGCAGTTCGATCTGCCTCACTGGAGGTTGACACAGAGGGCTACGAGGTCGACTTCATGACCGGCATGATCGACCACCACGCCATGGCCGTCGAGATGTCGGGGATCTGTCTCGACAACGCCGTCCACGACGAGCTGCGGAGCCGCTGCGAGCAGATCATCGCCGCCCAACAGGCCGACATCGGCCAGATGCAGAGCTGGCTGGGGCGACTGGTACGGCGTCTCCCACGAGCCCGAGATGAAGCCCGGCGACATGCGCAAGATGGAACGGCTCGCCTCGCTCTCCGGTGCCGAGCTCGAGATCAGGTTCATGGGGTCGATGGTCCGCCACCACCGCAAGGCGATCACCGAGGCGCAGACCTGCCTGAAGCGGGCCTACCACCCGGAGCTGATCGAGCTCTGCCAGGACATCGTCGATACCCAGAGCGAGGAGATCGCCGTGCTGGAGTCGTGGCTGTGCCAGTGGTACGACCGCTGCCAGGGCCGGCGAGACGCCGCGGCCTGAGCGACGTGGTCAACCTGGCCGGCCTCCGGCCCCACCCAGGTTCAGCTGGCGTGAGCCGGCCGGACGCCGCGCCGAGGGCCGGTCCCGCTCGTCATCCTTCGAGTGCGCTGCCACCACCGGGCCGGGCACCGGCACCCCGAGCGTCAGCGGGCCAGCAGGAACTGGGCCGCCGCCGCCCCGAAGATGGCGAGCAGGAGCGCCACGAGGGCGAGTGTGGTGGCCGGCCTCACGTGCCCGCCCTCCCCCGGCGTGGGCGCAGGTGGACCGGCTCGGGACCGCCCACCGGCGAGCCGCCCTGGTCGTCGCCGCCCAGGATCACGGTGTCACCGACGTCCAGCCCCAGCTCGGCGGCGGCCGAGTGCCGGCACAGGCAGATGGAGAGCAGGCCGTAGCCGTCGACGACCAAGCCGAGCTCGCCGGTGGCGACAGCCGCATAGGACTCGGCCCGCACGGCCGTGCGCACCCGGTCGCCCAGCCGGAGCACGATCCGGCCGGCCGGCTCCGCCAGCTCGTCGGGATCGACGTTGAGCTGCAGGTTGCCGAAGCGGTCGACCCACAGCACCTCGGCGACCAGGCGACCCTCCTCCAGCCTGGGCACGGGCATGACGCCGGGGATCAGGCCGGCGGGATCGATGGGTCGACCCAGCTCCGCCAACTCCACCCCGTTGCACAGGTGGGCGGCGGCGGGGGCGAAGACGTCCCGGCCGGCGAAGGTGGGGCCCGGCGCCGGCAGGTGGTAGTGGGTGGCCGTCAGCTCTACCGCCCTGGTGGCGCCGCCCACCATGGTCACCGCCGAGGCCAGCAGGCCGTTGTCGGGACCGACGAAGATGGCCTGGCCCTCGGCCACCTCGACCGCCACCGCCCGCCGGTCGGTCCCCACCCCGGGATCGACGACGGCCAGGGCCACGCCCGGCGCCAGGTACTGCGACGCCCGGGCCAGGGCCAGGCCGCCGGCCCGCACGTCGTGGGGTGGGATCCCGTGGGTCAGGTCGATGACGGTCACGTGGGCGGCGATGCTGCGGATGACCGACTTGACCACCCCGACCAACTCGTCGTCGGTGCCGTAGTCGGAGAGGAAGGAGATGGTGTCGCGACGGGCGGGCACCGGCCACCCCGCCGTGGTCAGCCCGCTTGGGTGAAGCTGCGAGCCAGGTAGCGGTCGACGTCGTCCTCGGCCAGGCGGTACGACTTGCCGACCCGGACCGCCTGCAGGTCACCGGCCCTGATGAGCCGGTACACCGTCATGGTCGAGACCCGCAGGACCCCGGCGACCTCCGCCACGGTGAGGTATCGGGAACGCCCCGACAACTGCGACACGGCAACCACCCCTTCTCCGCTCCACGCCACTGTAGCCAGGGCCGCCCCGGAGGGGAAGGACGTCCCCTCAGCGGGTGCCGAGCTCCCGGGAGCGGGCGGTGGCGGCGATCACCGCCTCGAGCACGGCGCTGCGCAGGCCCCCCGCCTCCAGGGCCCGCAGCCCGGCCGCGGTGGTGCCGCCCGGCGAGGTCACCTCGGCTCGCAGCGCCGCCGGCGGCAGGCCCGTCTCGACCAGGAGCCGGGCCGCACCCACGAGAGTCTGGACGGCGAGGCGGGAGCTGATCTCGTGGGGGAGGCCGGCGGTGACGCCGGCATCGACCAGGGCCTCGGCCAGGAGGAAGACGTAGGCGGGCCCCGAGCCCGACAGGCCGGTCACCGCGTCGAGCAGGGGCTCGGGGACTCGAACCACCTCCCCGACCGCGCCGAGCACCCCCTCGGCCCACGCCAGCTCGTCGCGGCCCGCTCTGGAGCCGGGGGCGATGGCCGCCACCCCGGCGCCGACCCGGGCGGCGGTGTTGGACATGGCCCGGACCACCGGTACCGCCCCCAGGGAGGCCTCGAGGGTGGCGAGGGGGACCCCGGCGGCGATCGAGAGCACCCGGGCGCAGCCGGCAGCCGCCACCGCCCGGCAGGCCTCCTCCACGTCGCCGGGCTTCACCGCCACCACCACCCCCTCGGCCGGGGGCGGGGTGGCGCTGACCTCGAGCCCGGGGAAGCGGGCGACAAGCTCGTCGCGGCGCTCGGCGCGCCGATCGACGACGCACAGCTCCCCGACCGGCGCCCAGGCCGAGCTGACCAGGCCGCCGATCAGGGCCTCCCCCATCCGGCCACCACCCAGCACCACCAGGCGCCGGGTCATCGCCGGGCCGACCCGACCGGAGACCTCAGGACAGGCAGCTCCGCGGGTTGCGGGGAGAGCCGCCGTAGCGGGTCTCGAAGTGGACATGGGGGCCGGTGGAGCGCCCGCTGCTGCCCACGTAGCCGATGACGTCCCCCTGGCTAACCGCCTGTCCGCCCCTCGCTGCCAGCCGGCTCTGGTGGGCGTACAACGTCGACAGCCCACCGCCGTTGTTGAGCACCACGACGTTACCGTACCCGCTCTGGACCCCGGCGAAGATGACGGTCCCCGCCTTGGCCGCCCAGATGGGGGTGCCGTTCGGGGCGCCGATGTCGATGCCGGCGTGGAGACGGCCTCCGCGGGGCCCGAACCCGGAGGTGACCACACCCCGGGTGGGCCAGATGCAGCCCCCACCGCCGGCCCGCAGGTCGGGCGCCCCCGTGACGAGGGCCTCGGACTCGCGGATGATCCGGGTCAACTCCGCCTCCGACTGGGCCTGGGCCTCGATCTCGGCCAGCACGGCCTTCTGGCGAGACTCCAGCTCGGCTCTCAGCTGGGCCTTGGCGTCCCGGGCCGTCTCCAGGCGGACCAGCTCCCCCTCGGCCGCGACGCGGCGCTCGTCCGCCACCGTCCGAGCGTCCTCGGCAGCCCGCTGCTGGACCTCGAAGTCCTGGCGGGCGGCGTTGTACTGGTCGATGACGTCAGCGTCGTTGGCCGCCACCTGCCCGAGGAAGGCCTGCTTGCGAGCCGCCTCGGCGATGCTCTGGGACCGGATGAACTCCTCGATCATCGGTTCCTCGGGACGCATGAACGACTCCACCGCCCGGTTGACGAGCACGTCGGTGAGCGTGGCGATGCGAGCCTTGGTGCCGGCCACGGCCCGCTCCGCCTCCGCCAGCTCCGCTTCGGCCGATGCCGCCGCCTGGCGGGCGGCGTCGACCTTGGCCGATTGGGCGGACACCTCGTCGTCGAGCGTGGCGATGGCCCCCACCAGCTGGTCCTCGGAGGCCTGGAGGGCGTCGAGCTCCTTGGCCAGATCAGCCTTGCGAGCCCGGGCCTGGTCGCGCTTGGCCCGTGAGCCCGAGGCCGACGCGGCGTCGGCGGGCCCGACCAGACCCACCAGGAGCGACAGCACGACCAGCAGGAGGACGCTGAGCCGAGCGTTTCTCATCGTGCGCCGTGGCTGTGCAATCCGTTCCCTTCGCCTTCGGGTTCGCCCGTCCGACCTCACCGTCCCGCTGCGACAGGCGCTCCCCCCGGCCGCCGGGGCCGAGGTCGGGGGGACCGTAACACGACGGCAACCCACCCGCCATCATTTCGCTACAGCCGCCGGTCCGCCGCCTCCCCACCAGCGCCGTCCCCCTTTCGCCCCGCCCCCCGCCGCAGGACGAACCGGGCTCGGGCCCACGCCGCCCCCAGGTCCGGGGCAGGCCCCCGCCCGGGTGGACGACACACGGGACCGTCCACCACCCCGATCCTTCCCGAGCCCGAGCAGGCCCCCGGGCCAGGCCTGTGGGGGGCGGCAGCATCGGCCTGGCCTACCCTCGACCTGATGATGAGGGATCGCCTCGAACCCTACACCCGCCCTGAGCTGGACTTTCTACTACCTTCCTGCCAACTTCCGTACCAGTCTCAACCTGAGATTGAGCTGTATCCCTAAACCCTTGATCGAGGGCCACTCTCACTCTCAGTCTGACGTTGAGATTGAGAGATGACCCTAAAGTCACCCTTGAGGTCCGGCCCTGCCAGCTTCAGCGACCCGCCACAGAGCCCGAGGGACCGCACGCCCACACCCGTACTTCCCCGAACGGGTCTGACCGCGACAGCCCTCGGGCTCCACCTGCCACCCTAAGTGAGGAGATCACGACATGCAACTGCGCAGCACCTAATAGCTCTAAAGGGATCAGCACTCCACCAAAGCTCGGGCGGTGAGGTCGCCGTAGAGCCGCCGCAGCCGGGCGGCGGCGGTGGACCACGTGTAGCGACGGGCCCGATCGGCCGCGCTGGCGCCCATCTGGCGGGCCAGCCTGGGGTTGCTCACCAGCTCCGCCACGTAGGCCGCGTAGGCCTCGGGCCGGCGGCCCTCGACCAGGAAGCCGGTGTGGCCGTGGCGGACGATGGTGCGCAGGCCTCCCACCGCGGCGGCGACCACCGGCGTCCCACAGGCGGCGGCCTCCAGGGCGACCAGCCCGAAGGACTCCGAGCGGCTGGGCACCAGCACCACGTCGGCCGCCCGGTACCACGTCGAGAGCAGGTGGTGTGGCTGGGGCGCCACGAAGCGCACCCGTCCCGCCAACCCGAGCTCGTGCACCATGGCCCGGACCCGGACCAGCTCGCTCTCTCCGTCCCTCCCGCTGGGGCCGCCCACCGCGACCAGCTCCGCCGCGGGGTGGCCCAGGGCAGCCAGGGTGGCCACGGCCACGTCCAGACCCTTCAGGGGCTGGATGCGGCCAACGAACAGCAGCACCGGGTGCTGCGCCGCCCGGCGGCCGCCGATGGCCGAGATCCGCCCCGGCTCCGACCAGCCTAGGGCAGCCCGGGCGCCGCCACTGTCGCCGGGCGAGAAGAACGCGTGGTCGACGCCGGGCTCCACTATCTCGATGCGACCGGGCGGGGCGTCGTAATGGCGACGCAACGCCGCCGCCTCTTCGGCGCAGTTGGCCAGGATGGCGTCGCTGCAGGCGATGACCCTCGTCTCGGCGCGCCCGCGCCGGGTGGGCTCGTCCCCCCCGGCCGCCTTCACCCGGGCCAGGGTGTGGAAGGTCGAGACCAGCGGCAGGCCCAGCTCGTGCTTGAGGACGTGCCCGGCCAGGCCCGACAACCAGTAGTTGGCGTGCACGGCGTCGGTGTCGCCGGTGGCCCGCACGTGGTCGACGACGGCATCGGCGAACTCCGGGACCAGGGCGGACAGCCGCTCCTTGGGCACGGCGGCCGGGGGCCCGGCGGGGACGTGGACGACCCGGAAGCCAGGCTCCACCGCCACCTCGGGGGCCAGCTCCGGCGACCACGTCCGCGTGTACACGTCGCAGCGGACCCCGGCCTGGGCCAGGGCCGAGACCAGCTCCCGCACGTAGACGTTCATGCCCCCGCTGTCGCCGACGCCGGGCTGCACCAGCGGGGAGGTGTGGAAGGAGATGACGGCCAGCCTGCCCACGAGGGAACTCAACACCCCGGCCCGAGCCCGTAATCCGAGGCCGGCCGGCCGAGGGGCCCGGCCCGATGGCGGGGCCAGTAGCGCCACACGGCCCGTCCCCGCACCGAGGAGAGGGGCACAGGCCCGAAGTGACGGCTGTCGGTGCTGGTCTCGGGACGATCGCCGACCAGCTCCACCCGGTGGCCCTCTCGTAGCGCCGACACCCGCTTGAGCAGAACCCGTCCCGGTGCACGCGGGTCCACCGCCGCCACCACGTCACCGGGCCGCGTCGCCAGCCCCCGCACCACCACCAGGCGGTCACCGGGTTGGAGCAGCGGTCGCATGCTGTCACCGGCCACCTCCACCCGCTCGGTCATTCGGGCCAGGGCCACTGCCACGGCGGCGGCTGCGATCAATCCCAGGCGGGGAGGGTATGGTCGTCGGGACGACATGCTGCCGTTGTAGCCGACGACGGCGCCGTCGCCCGGTGACGTCGAACCGACGACGAACACCCGCACCACCACCGGAACGAGAAAGGACCCCGGCATGATCTCCCGCCTGCTCGCCGCCCTCGATCACCTTCAGCCCCCGACTCGCGTGTCGGCGCACTGCGACCTCCCCTGTGGCGTTTACGATCCGGCCCAGGCCCGCATCGAGGCCGAGTCGGTCAAGGGGTGCCAGCAGAAGTACCAGGACTCTGACGACGCCGTGTTCCGGCAGCGGGCGGTGACGATCAAGGAGGAGCGCGCCGACCTTGTGAAGCACCACCTCTGGGTCCTGTGGACCGACTACTTCAAGCCCAACCACGTCCAGAGCTACCCCAACCTGCACGAGATGTTCTGGACGGCCACCAAGCTGGCTGGCGAGGCCAAGAGGTCCGAGGACCCCGTCCAGGGCCAGCAGCTCATCGACGCCATCCTCGAGATCGACAAGGTCTTCTGGGAGACCAAGAAGGGGTAGCCCCCCCGGGCCGGACGGGAGGGGACCGGACGGGGAGGAGCCGGCCCGGTCAGCCCTGGGTCAGGAGGGCGGCCAGGGCGTAGCTGACGATCGGCCCCAGCACCAGCAGGGAGTCGAGGCGGCGGACGTAGGGGGCACGGCGCGTGCCTCCCCCGACCAGCAGCGAGGCCGCGGGCGGGCCCATCGGCGCCAGGGCGGCGACGACGCCACCGAGCGCGAACGCGCCTTCCTGGCCCAGCGGGGGCTGGGCGGCCACAGACACGGCGAACGTCACCACCACGACGGCGGTGATGCCGGCGACGGGTCCCTCCCAGACGGTCGACGATCCGGTGCCCACCAGGTAGTCACCGGCGTCGTAGGCGCACACGAGGACCAGCAGCGCCACCGTGACGACGGGGTCGATGCCGGCGACCAGGACGGGGGCGGCGGCGGCCAGGCCGAAGGAGACGGCCGCCGCCACGGTGACGGCGGCGTCGGCGAACCCCCCCGGCCCGGGGATGCTGAGACGGTAGACCAGGGCCACCACCGCCACGATCGGGAGCGCCCCCGTGAGGGTGCCGACCCCCACGGCGGCGGCCAGGGGGAGCGACGCGGCACCCAGGGCCGCGGGCAGGCGACGGGGGTCGCACAGCGTCAGGGCCAGGCCACGGGCCGGGGAGGGCGACTGGCCCGCCCACAACCGGACCGTCTGGCCGGCGGCCAGGGCGGCGGTGGCGGCCATCACGGCCGCAAGCAGGGCGGTGTCGGTGACGGCGGCGCCCACGACCACCACGAACCACACCAGGCCCAGCCGCACCCGGGGCCCGTCGACGTCGTGGGCAACCGCCAGCTGAACTCGGGATCGCCCTCGCTCCCCCGCCGGCTCCGGGGTCCGAGCTCCGCGGGTCGGTGCCAGCTCAGCCACCACCCGAGACCGGGGGTAGCACCGCCACCTCGTCGTGGGCGCAGACCGGGTCGCTGTCGACAGCGGGCAGCCCGTTGCGCCAGACCCGGCAGCGCCCGAGCACGACCACGAACTCGGGACCGTAGCGCCGACGGGCCTCGCTCAACACCTCGCCAACGGTAGTGCCGTCGATGGTGTCGATGCCGGTGCCGGCCGCCTCACGAGCCGCTGCGAAGAGCCGTACGCGCGCCATGACCTCTCGGTGCGAGATTAGCCGTCCTTCGGCCCGGGGCAGCGCCGCTCGGGTACCGTGCTGGCCGTGACCGACATCCTCCTCGTCCGCCATGGCGAGTCGGTCTGGAACGCCACCGGCCGGTGGCAGGGCTGGGCCGACCCTCCGCTCTCCGAGCTCGGCCGGCGCCAGGCCCGGCTCGCCGCCGCCGCCGTGACCGACGTCCTGGCCGACGCCGGGACCGACGTCGCCGCGGTGGTGTCCTCGGACCTGCGACGGGCGCACGACACGGCGCGCATCCTCACCAGCGCGCTCGGACTAGGTCCGGTGTCTGTCGAGCCCGACCTTCGGGAGCGTCACGTCGGGGAGTGGACCGGCCTCACGCGCAGCGACATCGAGGCTCGCTGGACGAACGCGGCTCGCCTGCTGGCACCACCGAGACGCCCACCCGGTGGCGAGAGGATCGAGACCTTCACCGACCGGGTGCTGGGGGCCCTCGAGCGCGTGGCCGGCCGCCACCGGGGCGTCGGGGTCCTCGCCGTCGCCCACGGCGGGGTCATCCGTACCGTCGAGCGCCACCTGCACCTCGCCTTCGAGCCCCTCCCCAACCTCGGCGGGCTCTGGGTCAGCATCGACGGAGGGGGGCTCGCCGCCGGGGGACGGGTGCTCCTCCTCGATCCTAGTGAGGTGCCGGTCACCGCCCCGTCGCCGCGATAGAGCGGGCTCGAGGGGTGGTGGCGGTCCTGGAGGCACGCCACTCGAGCTCCAGGCGACCCAGCTCGGTGGCGGGGGGGGCGCCCCGGCGGTACTCGGCCAGCACCTGTCGCCAGGCCCCGTGGGCTTCGAGGCGGCCCAGCAGGGCAGCCACGCCCCAGACGACCCGATCGAGGATGACGAAGGAGGGCGGCATGTCGAGACGCTCGATGACCCTGGCGTCGGGACCACTGATGTCGAGGATGCGCGACAGCGCCTGGGACACCCACTCGCGGGTGTAGGTGAACTCCTCCTCCAGGAACGGCACGTACGGTCCACTCACGTAGCCCCACACCTGCCGGGGATCAAGACCATGGTCGCGGTCGAGGAACCCGGCGTCGACCAGTCCCGCCGTGGTGGCCTCGGTGTCCCGGTCCAACAGGGCGTCGAGGATCGGGGCCAGCCGCTCGAACTCGCCGGCGGCCCACCGCTTCACCAGGCCGAAGTCGAGGAACGAGATCGAGCCGTCACGGTGGAAGCGGTAGTTGCCGGGGTGGGGGTCCCCGTTGAACACGCCGTGGCGGTTCACCGATCCCTGGGCGAACCGGAACAGCACCTCGCCGGCTCGTTGCCGGGCCGGCCGGTCGGCTCGTGCGAGGAAGTCGTCCCAGCGGTCGCCGTCGACCCATTCGCTGGTGAGCACCCGGCGGGCCGAGTACTCCTCGACCACGGCGGGGACGTGGATGAACGGGTGCCCCCGGTAGCGGGCGGCGAACTCGGCCTGGTTCCGGGCTTCGGCGCGGTAGTCGAGCTCGTCACCCATGCGGGCCCGGAGCTCGTCGACCACCGCCTTGGTGTCGAGGTTCTTGAGGGCCAGGGACGAGAAGAGGCCGTAGAGCACCTCGGCGTTGTCGAGGTCGCTGCGGATGGCCCGGTCGACGCCGGGGTACTGGACCTTGACCGCGACCAGCCGCCCGTCACGGAGGACCGCCCGGTGCACCTGCCCGATCGACGCTGCCGCCACCGGGATCGGGTCCCAGTCGAGGAAGAGCTTCTCCGGCTCGGCGCCCAGCTCCTGGCGGACGACCTTCTCGGCCAGGCTGGGGGCCATGGGCGGCACGTCCGCCTGGAGGGTCGCGAGGGCCGAGCGGGCCTCGGGAGGCAGGCCCTCGGCGATGAAGGACACCATCTGGCCCGCCTTCATGATCGCACCCTTCATGTTGCCCAGCTCCCGGGCCACGTCCTCGGCGCTGCGGATGGCGAAGCGGTGCTCCAACCGGGCCCTCTCCTCCTCGCTGGCCCGGTGCCCGCGCACCCTCATCGCCACCCACGACGCCGCCCGGCGGGTGGTGAGGCGCCACACCCGGCCCGAACGGCGCAGCCGGTCCCGGGTGTCCTCGTCGGCGAGGGCGGCAGCGGCCAGCGCCCCCGCCACCGCCGCCCATGCCGCCAACGGGACTGCTACTGCTCGGCGCACCAGCTAGTGGCCGACACAGGTGCGGACCGTGGGTTCGGCCTCGAGCCGGGTCGCGTCGAGCTGCGCCCCGCACACCTCACAGGTGCCGTAGGTGCCGGCGTCCAGGCGATCCAGGGCATGGTCGACGTCGGCCAGCTCCCGGGCCGCCTGGGCCAGGTGGGCGAGCATCTCGCCCACGTCGTCCCGGTCGCGGGGAGCTGGGCCGTGGGCCTCGGATGGCGGTGGCGTCCCCTCGGTCGACACCGCTCCACACTACCGCTCCGCCCTAGGCTGTTCCCGGCGCCGGTCGCCGCCAGAGCCCAGAGCCGGCGTCTCGGGCCGCTAGCTCATCGGGTAGAGCAGGGGACTTTTAATCCCAAGGTGCCGGGTTCGAGTCCCGGGCGGCCCACCGACCGACCGACCGACGAGAGAACGTGCCTCTGCCGCCTGGGCCAGGACCCGCCGCCTCAGGCGAAGCCGAGCTCCTCGGCCTCGTACGCCTCGTCGTCCTCGAGCAGACGGGAGCAGGTGGGGCAGTACCAGCGGACCTCGACCGGCGTGCCGCAGGCCTGGTGGCTGGTCGGCTCCGCCGCTCCGCCATGGCGCGCCCCCCACTGGGCGAGGAGACGGAGGGCGCCGGCCAGCTCGGTGCCGGCGGCGGTGAGCTGGTACGAGAATCGCGGCGGGCGGCGGGAGTAGGGGCGGGCCACGACCAGGCCGTCGCCCTCCAGGTCCTTGAGGCGTCGGGAGAGGATGTTGGGCGCCAAGCCCTCGAGCTGGTCGAGCAGGTCGCCGAAGCGGCGGGGCCCGGCGAGCAGGGCGTCGACGATGAGCAGCCTCCACCGGTCGCCGATCCGCGCCACGGCCGCCTGGATCGCGGAGGGTCCGGGGGCGTCGGGCGTCAGCATCGGCTCCATTCTGGCCGGAGAGGAGGTACCATGTGACTTGCAAGTGACAAGTTAGTCCGTCGGATCGGAGGGAGCATGGGTGCGCTCGAGGAGTTGGGGGAGACCGTCCGCTCGGTGACCGCGGCGGTGAGACCGGCGGTGGTGGTGGTAGGCCGGAACGGCCGGGGGTCGGGTGTGGTCATCGGTGAGGGCCAGGTGCTCACCAACGCCCACAACCTACGGGGCGGTGAGACCACGGTGACCTTCGCCGACGGCCGCCGGGCGACCGCCGTCGTGGCCGGCATCGACGTGGACGGCGACCTCGCCGTCCTGGCTGTCGACACGGCCGGCGCCCGACCGCTCCAGTGGTCCTCCGACGAGGCGGGGCTGCAGGCCGGAGACGTCGTCGTGGCCGCCGCCGGCCGGCGGGGACAGGGGGTGCGGGTGACAGCGGGGATGGTCAGCGCCACCGACCGGCCCTTCCGGGGGCCCCGCGGCCGCCTCATCACCGGGAGCGTGGAGCACACGGCCCCGCTGGCCCGGGGCTCCTCGGGCGGACCACTCCTCGACCGGAGCGGCCGGCTGGTGGGCATCAACACCAACCGACTGAGCGAGGGGTTCTACTTGGCCCAGCCGGCCGACGCCGACCTGCGTGCCCGGGTGGAGGCCCTGGCCGCCGGCCGGTCGACCCACGCCGTGACCCTCGGCGTGGGCCTGGCGCCCGCCCGGGTGGCTCGGCGGCTGCAGCGGGCGGTGGGCCTGCCCCAGCGTGACGGGCTGCTGGTCCGGATGGTGGTGGACGCCAGCCCGGCGGCGGCGGCGGGCATGCGGGAGGGCGACCTGATCGTGGCGGCCGCCGGCCGGGAGGTGGCCGAGGTCGACCAGCTGCACGAGGTGCTGGCCGGCCTGAGCGAGGGCCGGTCGCTCGCGCTCACCGTGGTCCGTGGGGCCGAGGAGCTGGAGCTCAGGGTCACCTTCGGCCCCACGACAGAAGAGGGTGCGGCATGACCAGCCCCGCCGCGGCCGAGGTGGACCGAGAGGTGGCGGCGCTCGACGCCTACTCCCGGGTCGTAACCGCGGTGGCGGCCCGCCTCCTGCCTTCGGTCGCCAGCCTCAAGGTGCTGGCTCCCGTCCCCGGGGGCCGTCGCCCCCGCGGCTCGGGCTCCGCCGTCGTGCTCAGCCCCGACGGCTACCTGGTGACCTCGTCCCACGTGGTGCAGGGCACGAGGGGGGGCGCCGCCGCCCTCGCCGACGGGCGGGACGTCGACTACGAGGTGGTCGGCTGTGACCCGCTGTCCGACCTGGCCGTGATCAGGGTGGCGGCCACAGGCCTGGCCGCCGCCACCCTGGGTGAGGCCGACACCCTCCGGGTCGGCCAGCTGGTCGTGGCGGTGGGCAGCCCCCTCGGCTTCGAGGGGTCCGTGAGCGCCGGCGTGATCAGCGCCCTGGGCCGGTCCATCACGACCGCCGCCGGCCGCCAGGCCCGCCTGGTCGAGAACGTCATCCAGACCGACGCCAGCCTCCACCCCGGCAACTCGGGCGGTGCGCTGGCCGACAGCACCGGTGCCGTGGTCGGCATCAACACCGCCTTGGTCGGGCCCCACGTGGGCCAGGGGCTGGGGCTGGCCGTGCCCGTGAACGCCGGCGCCCGGGGCATCATCGCCGCCCTCATGCACCACGGCCGTGTGCGCCGCGCCTACCTCGGCCTGGCCGGCGGCACCCGGCCCCTGCCTCCCCGGGTGGAGCGTCACACGGGTCGGCGCCGGGGGTTGGAGGTGCTGTCGGTGGTCCGGGGCAGCCCGTCGGCGCGGGCGGGGGTCCGTCCCGAAGACATCGTCGTCGAGCTTGACGGTGAGCCGGTTACCACCGTCGGGGACCTGCAGCGGCTCCTGACCGCCGAGCGGATCGACCGACCGCTCGACCTGAAGCTGGCCCGAGGAGGTCAGCTCATCGAGGTGGCCGTAGCCCCGACCGAGCTCGACGACGAGGCCGTCCGCCCTCTCGGGTGACTCGAGGCCATCTGGGGCGGGCCACTCCCCGTTCTCCGGTCACCGGACGTCGCTGGCCGACGTCGAGTGACCGGAGAGGGGACGACGGCGGAGGGTAGCCGAGCTCAGGGCCCCTCTACCGCTCCCCGGTGCAGCACCAGGCGAACGGCGGTGCCCGTCGAGGTGGAGGTGAAGTGGGCCTCGTCCACCAGGGCCCGGATGAGCTGGAGCCCCCATCCCCGCTCGGACCGGAGGAGCTCGGGGCCCACGGCGGGACGGGGTCGCAGGGCGGCAGGGTCGAAGCCGGCGCCGCTGTCCTCGATGCGCACCTCGAAGCGCTCCTCGTCGGCCAGGCACCGCAGGGTGACCAGCTGCACCAGCCCACCGGACAGCTGGGCCTCCACGGCGTTGGTGCACGCCTCGGAGACGGCGATCCGAAGGTCTTCCCGGCGCGCCTCGTCGATACCGTCGACGGTGATGGCGACGGCGGCCACTAGCGTGCGAGCGACACCGACGAACGCGGGCAGGGCCGGGAACTCCAACCGGGCCAACTCGTCGGCGTGGCTCATCGTCGAGCTACGGAAACCACGCTGGACATGGCTCGGCGGGCACCTACGTCGCCTGGCATCATCGCCGGGGGGCACGACAGCAGGGAGCGACGATGATGGACGTTGAGGGCGCCGAGGTCCGCCTGACGATGCCGGCGAGCCCGCCGCTGCTGCGTGTCGCCCGGCTGACGGCGGCGGGGCTGGCCGGTCGCCTGGGCTTCAGCCTGGACGAGATCGAGGACACCAAGATCGCCGTCGATGAGCTGTGCTTCGCAGTGGTCGGCTCCCGAGGCCGATCGGGGACCCTCACCCTGGTCTACCGGTTGGGACGGGACCACCTCACCATCGAGGGCCGCGGCGCCTTCGAGGTGGCCCTCCCCGCTCCGGCGCCGAACGAGCTCTCGTCCAAGATCCTGGCGGTGGTCGCCGACGAGCACGAGCTCTCGAGCGGGCCGGGTGCGACGTGGTTCCGTCTCCTCAAGCGTGGGGGCCGGGGCTGACCCATGGCCCTCGACCGCACCGACAAGGGGGCCATCCAGCACGCCTTCGCCAGGTTCGCCCGCACCGGGGACCGTCACCTCCGCGACCAGCTGGTCGAGACCCACCTGGGCCTGGCCGAGTACCTGGCGCGGCGCTTCGCCAACCGAGGTGAGCCGGTGGACGACCTCGTCCAGGTCGCCTGCCTGGGGCTGATCAACGCCGTGGAGCGCTTCGACCCCTCCCGAGGGCTGGAGTTCACGACCTTCGCCACACCGACGATCGTCGGGGAGCTGAAGCGGCACTTCCGCGACAAGGGCTGGGCGGTGCGGGTGCCCCGCCGCGTCCAGGAGCTGCACCTGCGGGTGACGAGGGTCGTCGACGAGCTCCTGCTCGAGCTGGGCCGGCCCCCCACCATCCCCGAGATCGCGGCTCGCGCCGGCACCAGCCAAGACGAGGTGATCGAGGCCAACGACGCAGGATCGGTCTACCGGTCGTCCTCGCTCGACGCCGGGCGCAGCGACGACGACGAGCAACCCTCGCTGATCGGCCAGTTGGGCGAAGCTGACCCTGGGCTGCACCGGGCCGAGACCCGGGCAGCCCTGGGGCCCCTTGTGGGCGAGCTCCCCGATCGGGAGCAACTGATGCTGCACCTGCGGTTCTACGAGGGCCTCACCCAGTCCGAGATCGCCAGGCGCCTGGGCATCAGCCAGATGCACGTGTCTCGCCTGCTGGGCCGCAGCCTTCGCAAGCTCCGAAAGCAGGCGGAGCGACCTGAATGAGCCATCGGGGAGATCACTTCTTGCGGAACTTGTCCTTCACGGCGTCGACGGCCCCGCCGAGCTTCCCCTTCGCCTTGGCGGCGGCCTGATCGAGCTGGCCCTCCCGCTTGAGGTCCTCGTCGTCGGTCAGATCCCCAGCCGCCTCTTTCATGCGGCCCTTCAGATCGTCCTTCTTCTCTTCCATGGCGGGGCCCTTACCCTCCTCGCCCCCCTCCCAAACCCCACGTCCCTCGCCGCGCCGGTGGGGCTGCGGTCCCCGCCCCCCGCCCAGGTAGCTGGCGTCGTCCTCTCCGACGTCGCCGATGGCGTCGGGGGCTCGCTCCGGCGTCAGCACGACGAAGGTGGCCCGGGCGTCGATGCAGACACGGCCGTGCTCGTCCGTCACCGTCGCCTCGGTGCGGAGACGTTCGCCGTGGTGGGCGGCGACCCGAGCCTCGACCTGGTAGCGGTGGCCCACCCGCAGGGGCCGCTGGAAGCGGGCGCCGGACTCGGCGGTGGTGGCGAACCTGCCCCCGATGGCGATGGTGGCCCAGGCCATGGCCTCGTCGAGCACGGCCAGGCCGATGCCTCCGTGCAGGTACGAGGGGGCGCCCGAGAAGCGACCGTCGAGCATGAACCGGGCTCGCACCACGTCGGCCTCGTCGTCGTGCAGGAACGGGATCCCCAGGCCGGCGGGGTTGCTCGGCTCGCAGACGAAGCAGGACGACTCGAATCCCCACACCGAGTTCTGCAGTCGCCGTAGGGTCACGGCGGCACCCTACCCGCGCCATCCGGCCGGCCGGCCGGACCTGGCGCCCTCGGGCCCACCGCGGCGCCGGCCGCCGGTGGACCAGTCTGGAGCCATGACGAGCGATCCCCACCACGCCCGGTCCCCCGTCGACAGCCCCGCCCCGGCGCGCACCCGGTCATTGCTGGTCGCCCTGGCCGCCCCGTTCCTCCTGGCCACGGTGGTCGGGTTGGCTGTGCTGTGGCCCGGCGGTGCCGCCACCGGTCCCGACCCCTCCCTGGGCGCGCCCGACGACCTGGTCGACGGACGGGTGGTCGATGTGAGGCGGGGGCCCTGCCCGGGCGCCGACCCCTCGGCCGACCTCACCTGCGTCGTCCCCCAGGTGCGGGTGCTGGAGGGACCCGACCGCGGCGAGGTGGTCTCCCTCGGCGAGCAGACCGAGGGGCGGGGCTCGGCCCGCTTCGAGGTGGGCGACACGTTGGTGCTGAGCTACTTCCCCGAGGCCGAGGAGGGTTTCCGCTACAGCTTCGCCGACCGTGAGCGGCGGGTCCCGCTACTCGTCCTGGGCGGGCTCTTCGCCTCGGCCGTGGTGGCGCTGGGGCGGTGGCGGGGCCTGCGGGCCCTGCTGGGCCTGCCCGTCAGCCTGGGCGTGGTGATCGTGTTCGTCCTCCCCGCCATCCTCGAGGGCAGCAGCCCCCTGCTGGTCGCCCTGGTGGGCGCGTCGGTGGTCGCGTTCACCGCCCTGTACCTGGCGCACGGGGTGAACGCCAGGACCACCACCGCCGTGATCGGGACCCTCGCCAGCCTGGCCCTGGTCGGGGCCCTGGGCGCCGCCTTCGTGGCGGCGGCACAGCTCTCGGGGCTGGCCGACGAGGACGCCACCTTCCTCCAGGTCGCGGCGGCCCAGATCAACTTCCAGGGGCTCCTGCTGGGGGGCATCGTCATCGGGGCCCTCGGGGTTCTCGACGACGTCACGGTGACCCAGGCCTCGGCGGTGTGGGAGCTGAGGCGAGCCAACCCCGGCTACCGGCGACGGGACCTCTACCGGGCCGGGATCCGCATCGGCCAGGACCACATCGCATCGACGGTCAACACCTTGGTGCTGGCCTACGCGGGGGCCTCCCTGCCGCTGTTCCTGCTGTTCACCCAAGCCGGCCAGGGGCTGGGGGACGTGGTGAACGGCGAAGCCATCGCCGTGGAGGTGGTGCGCGCCCTGGTGGGCAGCCTGGGCTTGGTGGCGTCGGTGCCACTCACGACCGCCCTCGCCACCTGGGCCGTGGCCAGCACCCCCCCGACCGGTGCTACCGACCGGTCGAGCCGAAGCCGCCGACACCCCGGGCCGACCCCGGCAAGGCGTCGACGAGGACGAAGTCGGCCCGCCCCACCTGCTGGATGACGAGCTGGGCGATGCGATCGCCGCGATCCACCACGTAGTCGTGCACCGGGTCGGTGTTTATCAACAGCACCCGGAGCTCATCCCTGTAGCCGGGGTCGATCAGCCCGGGGGTGTTGAGACAGGTGACGCCGTGGCGGAAGGCCAACCCGCTCCGCGGCTGCACGAACCCGGCCCACCCCTCGGGGAGGGCCACGGCCATCCCGGTGGGGACCAGCGCCCGGCCGCCCCCTGCCGGGAGGACCGCTCCCTCACGGGCCCGGAGGTCGGCGCCGGCGTCCCCGTGGCAGGCGTAGGACGGCAGGGGGAGCCCGGGGTCGAGACGGACCACCGGCACCTCGATCACACCGGGAGCATACGATCGCCCGGTGCTCGTGTGGCTGGACCTGGAGATGACCGGGCTGGACCCGCTCCGGCACGTCATCATCGAGATCGCCAGCCTGGTCACCGACGACGACCTGGAGATCGTGGCCGAGGGCCCCGACCTGGTCATCGGCCATCCCCCCGAGCGTCTCGGCACCATGGACGACGTCGTGCGGGAGATGCACGCCCGTAGCGGGCTGCTGGCCGCGGTCGAGTCCTCGACCACCTCCCTGGACGCCGCCGGCGAGGCGACCCTCGCCTTCGTCAAGCAGCACGTGCCCCATCCCCGCCAGGTCCCCCTGTGCGGCAACTCCATCGGCACCGACCGCCGGTTCCTCGCCGTCCACCTACCGGAGCTGGAGAACCACCTCCACTACCGGTCGGTCGACGTCTCCACCCTCAAGGAGCTGGGCCGGCGCTGGTACCCCGAGCTCATGGGCGGGGCACCCCAAAAGGCCGGCGGCCACCGGGCTCTCGACGACATCCGGGAGAGCGTGGCCGAGCTCCGCTACTACCGCACGGCGATGTTCCGCCGAGGGGGTGACGACCGGCCCACCCCCCTGCCGGGCTGAGGGCGACCGGGCCGGGGCCGAGGCGCACGGTCCGCTCGCCTACGGTTACCGGTCGTGCGCCCACCCGACCTCGGCCGCGACCAACGGCGGCTCCTCAGGGCGGCCACGGTCGCCGGCGGGGCCGAGGGCCTGGCCGCCACCGCTCTCCCCCTGCTGGCGGCGGGCTTGACCCGTGACCCGCTCGCCGTCGCCGGGGTGGTGGTGGCCCAGCACCTCCCGTGGGCCCTGACGGCGCTCATCGGACCGGCCTCGGTGGGGAGCAGTGACGGGCGCACCGTGCTGGGCCTGGTCGACTCCGTGCGGGCGATGGCGGCGGGCGTGCTGGGCCTCCTCGCCCTGACCGGGTCCGAGACGATCCTCGTCCTGCAGGCCACGGCGTTCGTGATCGGGCTGGGAGAGGCGCTCACCGACCTGGTGGAGGCCGACGCCACCGACGTGGTCGCCGTCCCCGGTCAGGTGGACGGTGCCGAGGGGACGGCCGTGGGGGGCATGGTCGGCGCCGTGGTGGGGTTGGCGGCCGGTGGGCTCCTCTACGAGCTGGTGTCGGCCCTGCCGCTCCTGATGGACGTCCCCGCCTTCGCCCTCGCCGCCCTCCTCGCCCTGTCGCTGCGGCGACCGGTGGCGCGCCGTGGTGCGGCCCGGCCATCGACGGGGCCCGGGTCGACGGCGGGTCGACGGGCGGTGATGGGGGTGGCTGCCCTGGGCACAGCGGCGACCGGCGCCGTCCTCGGCGTCCTGGTGCTGTTCGCGCTCGACGACCTGGGGCTGGGCGCTCCCGCCTTCGGCCTCCTCCTCGCCGGCCTGGCCGTGAGCACCGCCCTGGGTGGCCTGGTGGCTCCCGAGCTGGGGCGCCTGGTGGGCGTGCGGGGGGGGCTGGTGGGGGCGATGGCCGTGACCGGGTCCGCCCACCTCGCCGCCGCCCTCCTGGCCGACCCGGTGCGCCCGGCCTTGTCCGTGGTCGCCCTCGGCGCCGCCGCGGGGGCGGCCATGGCGGCGGGCGTGCTGGCC
>JBOGHU010000139.1:0-24590 GCA_050742255.1 Acidimicrobiales bacterium | reverse complement strand
CCGACGAGGCGCCGGTGGTCGAGACCCCGCACTTCCGCATCGACCTGGCCCACCGCCGGGCGACCGTGGCCGGCGCCGAGGTGCGCCTGACGCCGACGGAGTGGCACCTGGTCGAGGTCCTGGTCCGCAACCAGGGGAAGCTGATCGGCCAGCGCCAGCTGCTCCAGGAGGTCTGGGGCCCGCAGTACGGGGGCGGAGACGAACTACCTGCGCGTGTACCTGGCCAAGATCCGGGCCAAGCTCGAACCGGACTCGGCACGCCCCCGGTACTTCCTCACCGAACCAGGCATGGGCTACCGGTTCGAGGCGGGCACGCCGTGACCACGACCCGGCAAGCCCCCGTCACAGCATCCGCTGCATGACCACCACGTCCAGCCAGCGGCCGAACTTGCGGCCGACCTCCCGCTCGGTTCCCACCACGGCGAAGCCCAGGCTCCGGTGCAGGGCGATCGACGCCTCGTGGCCCCCCACGATCCGGGCGATCACGGTGTGGAAGCCGTGCCCGGTGGCCACCCGCACCAGCTCGCCCAGCAGCGAGCGCCCCACGCCGCCCCTCCGCCGGCCGGGGTCGACGTAGACCGAGTCCTCCACCGTGGTCCGGTAGGCGGGGCGGTCCCGGTAGGGGGAGAGGGAGCCGAAGCCGACCACCCGCCCCCCGGCGTCGCTGGCGACCAGGGCGGCGTGGGCCCCCGAGCGGGCCGCCAGCCAGCGGCGCTGGTCGTCGAGGCTGCGGGGGGTGAGGTCGAAGGTGGCCGTCGACGTGGTCACCTCGTGGTTGTAGATGGACCGGATGGCCTCGGCGTCCTCCATCCGGGCGGGGCGCACGTGCATCGCCGAGGACGCTAGCGAGGAGGCGGCCCCGGGCCGCTCCCCGGCCCGCCACCCGATACCATCTAAGGGGTGCGACGGCGCGGCCGTCGTGCCCCCTTAGCTCAGTCGGCAGAGCGTTTCCATGGTAAGGAAAAGGTCGTCAGTTCGATTCTGACAGGGGGCTCGGGGCGGCGTAGCTCAGTTGGTGAGAGCACTCGGCTCATAATCGAGGGGTCGCCGGTTCGAGTCCGGCCGCCGCTACCAGACCATGGGAGGACCCGATGGCTTCGGACAGGCGCGTGAAGGTCACCCTCGCCTGCGAGGTGTGCAAGCGTCGCAACTACATCACCATGAAGAACAAGCAGAACGACCGCGAGCGGCTGGCCATGAAGAAGTACTGCCGCTGGGAGCGGCGCCACACCCTGCACCGGGAGACCCGGTAGCACCGTGGACGTAACCACGACCGGGCGGTCGGAGTCCAAGGCGGCGATGACAGAGGTGTCCGCCGCCCTGGTCGACGCCGCTCGCCATGGCGACAGGGAGGCGTTCGAGCAGCTGGTCCGGGCCACGTCGGCCGACACCTACACCCTTGCCTACCGGCTCGTCGGCGACGACGAGGACGCCCGGGACGTCGTCCAGGAGGCGTACCTGCGGGCCTACCGGGGGATCCACGGCTTTCGCGGCGACTCCCAGTTCAGCACCTGGATGTACCGTATCACCGCCAACTGCGCCGCCACCCACCTCGGCCGTCGCCGCCGCCACCGCCACGACGAGCTCCCCGACGAGGTCTCCTGCGCCGACGACCACCCAGACCGCGACCCCGAGGCCCAGGCCAACGCCACCGATCTTCGCTCCCACCTGGTGGCGGCCGTCCACCGGCTCCCCCCCCGTCTGCGGGCAGTGGTGGTGCTGAGGGACGTCTACGACCTCTCCCACGAGGCCATCGCCACCGAGCTGGGCATCTCCCAGTCGGCGGCCAAGGTGCGCCTGCACCGGGCCCGACGGCGCCTGCGGGAGGAGCTCTTCCCCCTGCCGGGAGAGAGGCCGGGAGACGGGCCGGGAGAGAAGGAGACCGCTCATGCGATGTGAGGAGCTGGCCGAGGTGGTGTCGGCGTCGGCCGGTCGTGGCGACCTCGACGACCGGCGGGCCCGCCGCCACGTGGAGTCCTGCCTGCGGTGCCAGGCCGAGCTGGTCCAGTACCGCAAGCTGCTGAAGGCGCTGCAGACCCTGCGCGCCGAGGTGTTCGTGCCCGCCTCGGGTCTGGTCGCCGACGTCTTGGTCTCCCTCGAGGAGGCCGGTGAGCGGCACGCCATCCGGTCGCTGGTGCACGGTCGCAAGGTCGTCTACGTGGGGGGGCTGGCCTTCGCCACGGCCGCCGTGGGGGCCGCCGGCGCCCTGGTCCTGGTGTCGCGGTCGCGGTCCCGCCGCCTCCCCCTCGCCGGCTGAGCCGGCCCTGCCCGGCGCCATCGGGACGGTGGCTGGTGGGGCCCACCGCCCCCCGGCTATCCTCGGTCTGCGATACCTTCCGTAGGGCAGTAGCTCAATCAGGCAGAGCACCGGTCTCCAAAACCGGCGGTTGGGGGTTCGAATCCCTCCTGCCCTGCTCGCCCGCCGGCCAGGCCGGCACGGCGTCATCGGCAGGGTGAACGACAGGGGACGGCCGAGATGGCGATGAACCGAGAGACCAAGAGGAGGCTGCAGCGTCAGGGCCACATCGGCGCCGACGGTGCGCCCACGCGTCCCAAGCAGCCCCCTCGCCAGCCGCCGCGGCCGTCGGCCGAGCGCACCGGCCCCCGCCAGTACGTGCAGGAGGTGCGAGCCGAGCTGCGCAAGGTCGCCTGGCCCCACCGGGAGGAGGTGGTGCGGTACTCGGTCATCGTCCTCTTCGCCCTGGTCGTGCTCACCTCCTACATCTTCGGTCTCGACCTGCTGTTCGCCAAGGGAGTGTTCCTCCTCTTCGAGTCATGAGCGCGGTCGAGCCCAACGACGAGGGTCGCGACGACGAGCGCCGTCTGCCGACCGACCTCACGCCCGACCAGGCCGAGGCCATCCTCGGGCTGGGCGCCGCCGGTGACGACGCCGCCCAGCCCGAGGCCGAGAAGCCCGAGGCCGAGAAGCCCGAGGTAGACGTGGTCGACGTGGAGGACCTCCTGGAGGAGGAGGAGGTGCCGCCCCGGGAGAGCCCCTACGACCGCCCCGGCGACTGGTACGTGGTCCACACCCAGTCCGGCTACGAGAAGAAGGTGCAGTCCAACCTCCACAGCCGCACCAGCTCCCTGCACCTCGAGGACGCGATCTTCGAGGTGGTCATCCCCATGGAGGATGTCATCGAGTTCAAGGGGGGGAAGCGGGTGGTGGTCCAGCGAAAGATCTACCCCGGGTACCTGTACGTGCGCTGCTTCCTCGACGACCGGACCTGGGACGGCATCCGCGACACGCCCGGTGTGACCGGGTTCGTGGGTACGGGCGGCAAGCCCGTGCCGCTGTCCCGGCGCGACGTCGAGTCCGCCCTGGCCGAGCCGGAGGCCGAGGGCGAGGGCGTGCCGAAGCGCCAGCGGCCCAGGCTCGAGTACGAGGTGGGGGAGAGCGTCCGGGTGCGGACCGGCCCCTTCGCCGACTTCTCCGGGCAGATCGCCGACATCAACGAGGACCAGCTCCGCCTCAAGGTGCTGGTCAACATCTTCGGTCGGGAGACGCCGGTGGAGCTGGAGTTCAGCGAGGTCACCAAGCTCTAGGAGAGGGGAGGGCCATGGCCAAGAGGAAGGTCGCGGCGGTCGTCAAGATCCAGATCCCTGCCGGTTCGGCGACGCCTGCGCCGCCGGTGGGCACCGCCCTGGGCCCCCACGGCGTCGCCATCATGGAGTTCTGCAAGGCGTACAACGTCGCCACCGAGGCCCAGCGGGGCACGATCGTCCCTGTGGAGATCACCATCTTCGAGGACCGCTCGTTCACCTTCGTCACCAAGACGCCCCCGACCGCGGTGCTCATCCGGGACGCGGTGGGGATCGAGAAGGGGGCCCAGGCTCCGGGCCGGGAGCAGGTGGCCACCATCACCGACGCCCAGCTCACCGAGATAGCCCAGACCAAGCTGCCCGATCTCAACGCCAACGACGTGGAGACCGCCAAGCTCCAGGTGGCCGGCACCGCCCGCTCGATGGGCGTCAAGGTCGACCGCGGGTAGGCCGGCGAGGACGGAGGAGTGGTCATGGCACGAGGCAAGAGGTACCGGGACGCGGTCCACCGTTTCGACCAGGCCCGCCTCCACGGGCCCTCCGAGGCCATCGACCTGGTCAAGAGCCTGGCGCCGGCCCGCTTCGACGAGACCGTGGAGGTGGCCATCCAGCTCGGGGTCGACCCCCGCAAGGCCGACCAGCAGGTTCGGGGCACCGTCTCCCTCCCCGCCGGGACCGGTCGCAGGGTGCGGGTGGCGGTCTTCGCCGCCGGCGACGCCGCCGACGAGGCTCGGGCTGCGGGGGCCGACCGGGTCGGCGCCCTGGACCTCGTCGCCGAGGTCCAGGGGGGCATGCTCGACTTCGACGTGGCCATCGCCACCCCCGACCTCATGGCCCAGGTCGCCCGCCTGGGCCGGATCCTCGGACCCCGAGGCCTGATGCCCAACCCCAAGACCGGCACGGTCACCCCCGACGTGGGCCGGACCGTCACCGAGTTCAAGGGGGGCCGGGTCGAGTACCGCACCGAGCGCCGGGGGGCCAACGTCCACGTACCCATCGGCAAGGTCAGCTTCCGGGCCGAGGACCTCCTGGCCAACATGCACACGGTCGTCGACGAGCTCAACCGGGCCAAGCCGGCCGCCGCCAAGGGCCGCTACCTCAAGCGCGCCAGCGTGTCGTCGACCATGGGCCCGGGGGTGCGCATGGATCCTGCCCAGCTGGCGGCCCGCCGTTAGGGGGCTGGCCTCTTTGGCGGCGTGGCCCCACGTGGTACGCTGGCACCACAACCGATCGCTCGCCCGAGACCTCCGGCGCGCCTGGTGGCGCTGAAACGAACGGTCCCCACGGACCGGTCAGCCTGACGAGGCGGACTCCACCCACGACACCGGGAGCGCCTCGCGTCGGCACGACGGCGAGCCGAGACCGAGGCACAGACCTCCCGAGGTGTCCGATGGAGAACCCCAGACCCGAGAAGGTGGCGGTCGTGGAAGAGGTGCGGGAACGGCTCTCGTCCTCGCCTGCGGTCATCCTCACCGAGTACCGGGGCATGAGGGTCAGCGAGCTGGCCGAGCTCCGCCGGGCCCTCCGCCGCGTCGGGGCCGAGTACACGATCTACAAGAACCGCCTGGTCCGGCTGGCGGTGGGCGAGCTGGGGCTGGACGGGGTCGAGGAGCTGCTCACCGGACCGACGGCCATCGCCTTCGCCGGAGGGGACGTGGTGGAGGTGGCCTCCACCCTGCGAGACTGTGCCCGGGCCACACCGGCACTGGTCGTCAAGGGCGGCCTCCTCGGCGAGCGGCTGCTGACCGCGGGGGAGGCGAGGGCCCTGGCCGACATACCGCCTCGACCGGTCCTCCTGGCCCGCCTGGCCGGAGGGCTGGCGGCACCCCTCAGCCAGCTCGCCGGCCTGCTCTCGGCCCTGCCCCGGAACCTCGCCTATGGCCTCAGGGCCCTGGTCGACCAGGGCGGGGCCAGTGCCGGGCCGGCTCCCCCCACCGCTGCTGACACCTCGACCCAGGCGGCCCCCGCCGCCGGTCCCGACACGCCCGAGGAGGCGACCTGACCATGACCACCAAGGAAGAGATCCTCGACACCATCTCCAAGATGACCGTCCTCGAGCTGTCGGAGCTGCTGGCGGAGTTCGAGGAGCGCTTCGGCGTCAGCGCCGCCCCTCCCGTGGGGGTGGCTCCCGTCGGTGGCCCCGGCGCCCCGGCCGCCGAGGCGGCGCCCGACGAGGAGGAGCAGGTGGAGTTCGACGTGGTGCTCACCGGCGTCGGCGAGAAGAAGATCCAGGTGATCAAGGAGGTCCGCTCCCTCACCAGCCTGGGTCTCAAGGAGGCCAAGGACCTGGTCGACAACGCACCCAGGGCGGTGATGGAGAAGGTATCGAAGGAGGACGCCGAGAAGGCCAGGGCCACCCTCGAAGGCGCGGGCGCCACCGTCGAGGTCAAGTAGCCGGACGGACCGTTGACGCCCGTTGGCGGGCGGCGTAGGCTTCAACCAGCCCGACTTGTGGGTTGCAGAGTGTCGCGCCTAGCGGTACTATCTCTTGTTGCCGTGCCGTCCCTGCGAGTCGTCTGCTCCCCGATCCGGCGATCCGGCGCGTCCGCTGCACGGTGCCCCGCCCCCACCGTCACGAGGAGTCGTCGTTGCCTTCTCGCCCTGCCACCCGGGACCGCTACTCGTTCGCCAACCTCGATGAGGTCCTCGCCCTCCCTGACCTGATCTCGATACAGCGCTCGTCGTTCGAGTGGTTCCTGCACCACGGGCTGGCCAGCACCTTCCGCGACATCAGCCCCATCGAGGACTTCAGCGGCTCGCTCCGCCTGGAGCTCGAGTTCGACCCCGACGACGAGGACCTCCGGCCGCCGCCGAAGTTCGGTGTGGAGGAGTGCAAGGAGAAGGACACGACCTACTCGGCTCCGATCTTCGTGCGGGCCCGGTTCATGAACGCCACCACGGGGGAGATCAAGGAGCAGACGGTCTTCATGGGCGACTTCCCCATGATGACCGAGAAGGGGACGTTCATCATCAACGGCACCGAGCGGGTGGTCGTGTCCCAGCTGGTGCGCAGCCCCGGGGTCATCTTCCAGCCGGGTGAGCGGTTCCGGCTCCGCAACCTGGCCAAGCACCAGCTGGTCACCGGCACCATCCACCCCTACCGGGGGGAGTGGATCGAGTTCGACGTCGAGCAGAAGCCAGGCAAGGACGTCACCGCCGGGAGCCGGGTGGCCCGCAAGCGCCGGCTCAGCCTCTTCGTGCTGTTGCGGGCCATCGGCTACGACGACGAGCACCACCCCGGGTTCCTCGACCGCCTGGTGGGCCACTTCGACTTCCTCGAGGGGCAGTGGGAGAAGGACCGTGGCGCCGCGCCCACCCAGGAGGAGGCGCTGATCGAGATCTACAAGCGGGCCCGGCCGGGGGAGCCGTCCACGCCCGAAGCCGCTCGCAACTACATCGAGAACGCCTTCTTCAACCCCAAGCGCTACGACCTGAGCAGGGTCGGCAGGTACAAGCTGAACCGCAAGCTCGGCCCCGAGATCGACAAGCTGGAGGCCACCTTCGGCCTCGGCGATCTCGAGCGCCCCCAGTCCGACCAGCCCACCCTGAGCCGGGTGGAGATCCTCGCCGCCACCACCTACCTGCTGAACCTGGCCGCCGGGAACCCCGGCTACCGCCTGGACGACCAGGACCACTTCGCCAACCGCCGCATCCGCTCGGTGGGCGAGCTGATCCAGAACCAGGTCCGGGTGGGCCTGTCGCGCATGGAGAGGGTGGTCCGGGAGCGCATGACCACCCAGGACGTGGAGGCCATCACCCCCCAGACCCTCATCAACATCCGTCCGGTGGTGGCCGCCATCAAGGAGTTCTTCGGGACCAGCCAGCTCTCGCAGTTCATGAACCAGGTGAACCCCTTGTCGGCGCTGGCCCACCGCCGCAGCCTGTCGGCCCTGGGCCCCGGCGGGCTCTCCCGGGAGCGGGCCGGGTTCGAGGTCCGCGACGTCCACTTCTCCCACTACGGGCGCATGTGCCCCATCGAGACCCCCGAGGGCCCCAACATCGGCCTGAACGGTGCCCTGGCCACGTTCGCTCGGGTCAACGACTTCGGGTTCATCGAGTCGCCCTACCGCAAGGTGACCGACGGGCGGGTCACCGACGAGATCGTCTACCTCGCCGCCGACGAGGAGGAGGAGTACGTGGTCACCCAGGCCAACGCCCCCCTCAACGACGACGGGACGTTCCGGGAGGGCCGGGTGCTGGTACGGCGCAGCCCCCAGGCCGCCTCGCTGTCGGAGCTGAAGCTCCAGCTGGAGCGTGACGTCTTCTTCGGCGCCACCACCGAGATCAGCGCGGTGGCGCCCGAGGAGGTCCAGCTCATGGACGTGTCGCCCAAGCAGATCGTCTCGGTGGCCACCGCCCTCATCCCCTTCCTCGAGCACGACGACGCCAACCGGGCGCTGATGGGCGCCAACATGCAGCGTCAGGCCGTGCCCCTGCTGAGGGCCGAGGCACCCTACATCGGCACCGGCGTCGAGTCCCGGGCCGCCCGCGACGGGGGCGACATGGTCCTGGCCCGGGGCCGGGGGACCGTCACCGACGTGTCGGCCGACGCCATCACGCTGAGATACGACCAGGCCCAGCTCGACGCCGATGGGCGGGAGCTGGGCCGCAGCATCGTGCGCCTGGCCAAGTTCAGCCGCTCCAACCAGGACACGTGCATCAACCAGCGTTCCCGGGTGGCGCAGGGGTACCGGGTGGAGGCGGGCGACCTCCTGGCCGACGGGCCCTCGACCGACCACGGCGAGCTGGCGCTGGGCAAGAACCTGTTCGTCGCCTTCATGCCCTGGGAGGGCTACAACTTCGAGGACGCCATCATCGTCTCCGAGCGGCTGGTGCGCGACGACGTGCTGACCTCCATCCACATCCACAGCCACGAGATCGACGCCCGGGACACCAAGCTGGGCCCCGAGGAGATCACCCGGGACATCCCCAACCTCTCCGACGACATCCTGACCGACCTCGACGAGCGGGGCATCATCCGCATCGGTGCCGAGGTGGGCCCCGGCGACGTCCTGGTGGGGAAGGTCACGCCCAAGGGGGAGACAGAGCTCACGCCCGAGGAGCGCCTGCTGAGGGCGATCTTCGGCGAGAAGGCCCGCGAGGTCCGAGACACCAGCCTCAAGGTGCCCCACGGCGAGTCGGGGAAGGTCATCGACGTCAAGGTGTTCAGCCGCGACGAGAGCCACGAGCTCCCGCCGGGGGTCAACCAGCTGGTCCGGGTGTACGTGGCCCAGAGCCGCAAGATCTCCGTGGGCGACAAGCTGGCCGGCCGCCACGGGAACAAGGGCGTGATCAGCGCCATCCTCCCCGTCGAGGACATGCCCTTCACCGCCGACGGCACGCCCGTCGACATCATCCTCAACCCCCTCGGCGTACCCAGCCGCATGAACGTGGGGCAGGTGCTGGAGGCCCACCTCGGGTACGCGGCCCGGTGGGGGTGGGACCTCGACGGCGACGGCGGGACAGGTGTGGGCAGGCCGCCCATCGGGGGCCCGGGGACCAAGACCCGGCCCACGACCGAGCCCGCCACCTTCATCGCCAGCCCCGTCTTCGACGGCGCCCACTGGGACGAGACCGACGACGCCGGCAGGCACCCCACGATCAAGAGGATCTTCGAGCAACTGCGCCCCGAGTCACCCGACGGGGAGCGCCTCATCGGCGCCGACGGCAAGGCCACCCTCTACAACGGGCGCACCGGCGAGCGCTACGACAACCCCATCGCCGTCGGGTACATCTACATGATGAAGCTGGCCCACCTCGTCGACGACAAGATCCACGCTCGCTCGACCGGCCCCTACTCGATGATCACCCAGCAGCCGCTGGGCGGGAAGGCCCAGTTCGGTGGCCAGCGCTTCGGGGAGATGGAGGTGTGGGCGCTGGAGGCCTACGGATCCGCCTACTGCCTCCAGGAGCTGCTCACGATCAAGTCCGACGACGTCCTCGGGCGGGTCAAGGTGTACGAGGCGATCGTCAAGGGCGAGAACATCCCCGAGCCCGGCATCCCCGAGAGCTTCAAGGTGCTGATCAAGGAGATGCAGGCGCTCTGCCTCAACGTCGAGATCCTCAGCGACACCGGCGAGGAGATCGAGATGCGAGAGCTGGACGAGGACGTGTTCCGGGCCGAGGAGGCGCTGGGGATCGACCTCTCCCGGCCTGAGCGAGGCACCGACGAGGAGGACGAGCGACGCCGCGAACGCGTGTGACACCGCCTCTCACCCCGGGCCCCGGCGACGCGCAGGGACCGGCGACGCACAGGGAAAGGTGAAGATGCTTGACGTGAACAACTTCGATCAGATCCGCATCGGGCTGGCCACCGCCGACTCGATCCGGATGTGGTCCAACGGCGAGGTCAAGAAGCCCGAGACCATCAACTACCGCACCCTGAAGCCGGAGAAGGACGGCCTCTTCTGCGAGAAGATCTTCGGGCCCACCAAGGATTGGGAGTGCTACTGCGGGAAGTACAAGAGGGTCCGGTTCAAGGGGATCATCTGCGAGCGGTGTGGCGTTGAGGTCACCCGGTCCAAGGTCCGCCGGGAGCGGATGGGCCACATCGAGCTGGCCGCGCCGGTCGTCCACATCTGGTACCTGCGGGGCACCCGCTCGTGGCTGGCCTACCTCCTGGCCGGCCTCGAGCCCCGCGAGGAGCTCAAGGCCAAGCAGCTGGAGAAGGTCATCTACTTCGCCGCCTACCTGGTGACCTGGGTCGACGAGGAGAAGCGCCACGCCGAGCTGCCCAACCTGGAGGCGGAGCAGGCCGAGGAGCTGGCCGAGATCCGCAACCAGCGGGACCTCGACGTGGACCACAAGTTCAAGCAGCTCGAGGAGGAGCTGGCCGCCCTCGAGGCCGAGGGGGCCAGGGACGCGGACATCAAGGCCCGCCAGCGCCTGGCCGAGCGCGACATCGCCAACGTCCGGGAGCGGACCGACGACGAGCTGGACCTGGCCCAGAGGGCCTTCGACGAGTTCCGCGGCCTCCACGGGCGCCAGATCATCGAGGACGAGCTGCTCTGGCGGGAGCTGAAGGACCGCTACGGCGAGTACTTCGAGGGCGGGATGGGAGCCGAGGCCCTCGACCGGCTCATCAACCGCATCGACTTCGACGACGAGGGCCAGCGGCTCCGTAGCGCCATCGAGCCCGAGGACGGTCAGCGCCCGCTGTCGGCCCAGCGCCGCCAGAAGGCCATCAAGCGCCTGAAGATCGTGGCTGCCTTCAACCGCCGTGACGAGCACGGGCGGCGGGTGAACGACCCCAGGGCCATGATCCTCGACGTGGTGCCGGTCATCCCGCCCGACCTGCGGCCCATGGTGCAGCTCGACGGCGGTCGCTTCGCCACCTCCGACCTCAACGACCTGTACCGCCGGGTGATCAACCGCAACAACCGCCTCAAGCGCCTCCTCGACCTCGGCGCCCCCGAGATCATCGTCAACAACGAGAAGCGCATGCTCCAGGAGGCGGTCGACGCCCTCTTCGACAACGGCCGTCGGGGCCGGCCGGTGACCGGGCCCGGGAACCGCCCCCTCAAGTCGCTCTCCGACATGCTCAAGGGCAAGCAGGGACGGTTCCGCCAGAACCTGCTGGGCAAGCGGGTCGACTACTCGGGCCGGTCGGTCATCGTGGTAGGGCCCACCCTGCAGCTCCACCAGTGCGGGCTCCCCAAGCTGATGGCCCTGGAGCTGTTCAAGCCCTTCGTCATGAAGCGCCTGGTCGACACCGAGCTGGCCCAGAACATCAAGTCGGCCAAGCGCATGGTCGAGCGACGCCGGCCCCAGGTGTGGGACGTCCTGGAGGAGGTCATCCGGGAGCACCCGGTGCTCCTCAACCGGGCCCCCACCCTGCACCGCCTCGGCATCCAGGCCTTCGAGCCGGTGCTGGTGGAGGGGAAGGCCATCCAGATCCACCCGCTGGTCTGCACCGCCTTCAACGCCGACTTCGACGGCGACCAGATGGCGGTGCACCTGCCGCTGTCGGCGGAGGCCCAGGCCGAGTCGCGGGTGCTGATGCTCTCGGCCAACAACATCCTCTCCCCCGCCAACGGACGGCCCATCATCACCCCCACCAAGGACATGGTCCTCGGGTGCTACTACCTGACCCTGTCCACGCCCACGCCCAGGGAGGAACGGCGGGTCTACCGCCAGATCCACGAGGTCCTGCGCGCCCAAGAGGCGGGGGCCATCACCCTCCACGAGGAGATCGAGGTCCGCACCCCCGAGCTGCGGGTGCCCGACGACGGGGCGGCCGCCTACCACCCCACCACCGCCGGGCGGATCCTCTTCAACCGGGCGCTGCCCGAAGGCTTCGGCTACGTCAACGACGTCGTCGGCAAGAAGGCCACCAACCTGGCCGCCATCATCGAACGGCTCTCCGCCCAGTACACCAAGGCCGAGGTGGCGGCCAGCGTCGACAAGATCAAGGACGTGGCCTTCCGCCACGCCACCCGCTCGGGGCTGACGTTCTCGATCGCCGACGTGAGCACCCCCGCCGAGAAGTCCTCGATCCTCGAGCGCTACGAGCGGGACGCGGAGAAGGTCGAGTCCCAGTTCAAGCGGGGCATCATCACCGACGGCGAGCGGCGGCAGAAGGAGGTGGAGATCTGGACCAACGCCACCGGTGAGGTGGAGGCGGCCATGAGCACGTCCATGCACGCCGACGCCTTCAACCCCATCGAGATGATGGTCACCTCCGGCGCCCGGGGCAACATCCTCCAGATCCGCCAGATCGCCGGCATGCGCGGCCTGGTGACCAACCCCCGCGGCGACTTCATCCCCCGGCCCATCAAGTCCAACTTCCGGGAGGGGCTGGCGATGCTGGAGTACTTCATCGCCACCCCCGGGGCCCGCAAGGGCCTGGTCGACACGGCCCTGCGCACCGCCGACTCGGGTTACCTGACCCGGCGCCTGGTCGACGTGGCCCAGGAGCTGATCGTGCGGGAGGAGGACTGCGGCACGGCCCGAGGGATCTGGATCGAGGGGATCGCGCCCGACTCGGCCAGCCACCGCGTCTACCTCGAGACCCGCCTCGGGGGCCGGTTCCTGGTCGACGAGGTCCGCCTGGCGGACGGCACCGTCGTGCCGGCCGGCCACATGCTCGGCGAGGAGGACGTGGCCGCCCTCCGTGACGACCCCACCATCCATCGGCTCCGGGTGCGGTCGGTGCTCACCTGCGATGCCGAGCAGGGCGTCTGCGCCGCGTGCTACGGCCGCTCCCTGGCCACCGGCAACTGGATCGAGCTGGGGGAGGCGGTCGGCGTGATCGCCGCCCAGTCCATCGGCGAGCCCGGCACCCAGCTCACCATGCGCACCTTCCACACCGGTGGCGTCTCCTCGGCCGGCGGCGACATCGCCGGCGGCCTGCCCCGGGTCGTGGAGCTGTTCGAGGCCCGCAGCCCCAAGGGCAAGAGCACCCTGGCCCGCACCTCGGGTGTGGTCCGGGTGGGCGCGGACGAGGGGCGGGGTCGGCTCGTGACCATCGTGGCCGACGACGGCGCCGAGGACGCCTACACGATCCCGAGCCCCAGCCGCCTGGAGGTGACCGACGGGCAGGAGGTGGCCGCCGGCGATCCCATCGTGGAGGGCCCCCGGGACCCCAAGGAGCTCCTCGACATTAAGGGGGTGCGGGAGACCCAGGTCTACCTGGTCGACCAGGTCCAGCGGGTGTACCGGGATCAGGGGGTGTCGATCCACGACAAGCACATCGAGCTGATCGTCCGGCAGATGACCCGGCGGGTGGCGGTCCAGGAGCCGGGCGACTCCGACTTCCTCCCCGGTGAGCGGGTCGACGCCCGGGTCTACGCCGAGGTGAACCGGGGCCTGGTGCAGGAGGGCAAGGTCCCCGCCGAGGGTCGCCCCGAGCTCATGGGCATCACCAAGGCGTCGCTGGCCACGGACTCGTGGCTGTCGGCGGCCTCGTTCCAGGAGACGACCCGGGTGCTGACCGAGGCGGCCATCGAGTCCAGGTCCGACTCGCTGCTGGGCCTCAAGGAGAACATCATCATCGGCAAGCTCATCCCCGCCGGCACCGGGATGGAGCGCTACCAGGAGTTCGAGACGGTGGCGCCCGACTACGAGCCCATGGAGTTCTGGACCTCGGAGCCCAGCAGCGAGCAGGACCTGGCCGCCTGGCTGGCCACCCAGGGCGGGGACGGGCACGGCACCGCTGCCGCGGGCATCCCCTCCGAGGGGGCCGCCCCGAAGGAGCGGGCCGCCGAGGTGGTGGACTTCCCCCACGAGGGCCAGGCGTAGGCCGCCCGGGGAGAGGCGGACCCCCGGCCGGCCGCGGGTTGCCGGGCCGTCGCCCGGCCTCCTACCATGGCCGGGCCCTGGCCTCTGTCGCCGTGCCGGGCGCACGGCCCGACCGGTCGAGGGCTCCGCCAGCGGATCGCCCAAGCTGATCACCCAGAACTGATCACCCAGAACTGATCACCCAGAACTGATCACCCAGAACTGATCACCCAGAACTGATCACCCAGAACTGATGACCCAGACTGATGACCCAGACTGATGACGAGGACACATGCCCACCATCCAGCAGCTGGTCCGCAAGGGCCGGGAGTCCAAGCCGGCCAAGGTGAAGACGGCGGCCCTGAAGGGCGCACCCCAGCGCCGGGGGGTGTGCACCCGCGTCTACACCAACACCCCCAAGAAGCCGAACTCGGCGCTGCGCAAGGTGGCCCGGGTGCGGCTCACCAGCGGGATGGAGATCACCGCCTACATCCCCGGTGAGGGACACAACCTCCAGGAGCACTCCATCGTGCTGGTGCGGGGCGGACGGGTCAAGGACCTGCCCGGCGTCCGCTACAAGGTCATCCGCGGCGCCCTGGACGCCGCCGGCGTCCGCGGCCGCAGGCAGGCCCGCAGCCGCTACGGCTCCAAGAGGGAGGGCTAGCGGTGCCCCGGAAGGGCCCGGCCGAACGGCGTGAGCTCCTGCCCGACCCCATCTACCAGTCGGTCCTGGTCACCCAGGTGGTCAACAAGGTGCTCCAGCGGGGCAAGCGCTCCCTGGCCGAGCGCATCGTCCACGACGCCCTGGGGGTGATCCGGGAGAAGACCGGCAGCGAGCCTGTCGCCACCTTGAAGCGGGCCATCGACAACGTGAAGCCCCCCCTGGAGGTGCGCCCCCGCCGGGTGGGAGGGGCCACCTACCAGGTGCCGGTGGAGGTGCGGCCCCCGCGGGCCAACACCCTGGCCATCCGCTGGGTGGTGGGCTACTCTCGCCAGCGCCGGGAGAAGACCATGGCCGAGCGCCTCGCCAACGAGGTGCTCGACGCCTCCAACGGCGTGGGCGCCAGCGTCAAGCGCAAGGACGACCTGCAGAAGATGGCGGAGTCCAACAAGGCGTTCGCCCACTATCGTTGGTGAGGTAGCGCGTCACGCGTGTCCGGCCCCACCCCCGGGCCGGCCGCGGTGGCGGATCCGACCTCCCGTACTGTCGAGCTCGCTGCGGGCGCTCCGCGTCCGAAGCGAAGGAGTCACATGGCTGACGGCCCCATCATTCGAGAGACGCCCCTGGCCCGGACCCGCAACATCGGGATCATGGCCCACATCGACGCGGGCAAGACCACCACCACCGAGCGGATCCTCTACTACAGCGGCCGCAACTACAAGATCGGGGAGGTGGACGAGGGGGCCGCCACCATGGACTGGATGGTCCAGGAGCAGGAGCGGGGCATCACCATCACCTCGGCCGCCACCACCTGCGTGTGGAGGGACCACACGATCAACATCATCGACACGCCCGGTCACGTCGACTTCACCGTCGAGGTGGAGCGGTCGCTGCGGGTGCTCGACGGGGCGGTGGCCGTCTTCGACGCCGTCTCCGGCGTCGAGCCCCAGTCCGAGACGGTGTGGCGTCAGGCCAACAAGTACGGGGTCCCCCGGATCTGCTTCATAAACAAGATGGACCGCATCGGCGCCGACTTCTTCGCCGCCGTCGACTCCATCGAGCAGCGCCTGGCCGCCACCCCGGCGGTGGTGCAGATCCCCTTGGGCGCCGAGGGCCACTTCCGCGGGGTGATCGACCTGATCGGCGAGAAGGCCCTGGTGTGGGCCGACGCCGAGGGCCAGGGCGAGCAGTGGGAGGTCACCGAGATCCCCCCGGCGCTGCGGGCCCAGGCCGAGACGTGGCGGGCCCGCCTGCTCGACGTGCTGTCGAGCTTCGACGACACCCTCATCGAGAAGTACGCCGTGGAGGAGGAGATCACCGCTGACGACCTGCGCCGGGCCCTGCGCCTGGGCACCATCGCCGGCCGCTGCGTACCGGTCCTGTGCGGCTCGGCCTTCAAGAACAAGGGCGTGCAGCCCATGCTCGACGCCGTGGTCGACTTCCTGCCCAGCCCCCTCGACCTGGCCGCCATCCGAGGGATGGACCTCAAGGGGATCGAGGAGCTGGAGCGCCCCGCCGACGATCGTGAGCCCTTCGCCGCCCTGGCCTTCAAGATCATGAGCGACCCCCATGTGGGCAAGCTCACCTACTTCCGGGTGTACTCGGGGACCCTCGGGGCCGGGTCGTACACCTACAACTCCACCAAGGACACCCGGGAGCGGGTGGGGCGGCTGCTGCAGATGCACGCCAACCACCGCGAGGACAAGCGGGCCGTCTTCGCCGGGGACATCGTGGCCGCCATAGGCCTGAAGAACACCACCACCGGTGACACCCTGTGCGATCCCGACAGCCCCATCGTGCTGGAGTCCATCGACTTCCCCCAGCCGGTCATCCACGTGGCGGTGGAGCCCAAGACCAAGTCCGACCAGGACAAGCTGTCCAGGGCCCTGCAGTCCCTCGCCGACGAGGACCCCACCTTCCAGGTGCGCACCGACGTCGACACCGGCCAGACCGTCATCTCCGGGCAGGGGGAGCTGCACCTGGAGGTCCTGGTCGACCGCATGCTGCGGGAGTTCAAGGTCGACGCCACGGTGGGCAAGCCCCAGGTCGCCTACCGGGAGACCATCACCAGGCCGGTCTCGAGGGTCGTCTACCGCCACGTCAAGCAGACCGGCGGTGCCGGGCAGTTCGCCCATGTGGTGATCGGCCTGGAGCCGACCGGGTCCGGTGGCGGCTACGAGTTCGTCGACCGGATCACCGGCGGACGGGTCCCCAAGGAGTTCATCCCCTCGGTCGACCAGGGCATCCAGCAGGCGCTCCCCGCCGGCGTGCTGGCCGGCTACCCCACCGTCGACGTGCGGGCCATCCTCCACGACGGGTCCTCCCACGACGTGGACTCCTCGGAGATGGCGTTCAAGATCGCCGGCTCCATGGCGTTCAAGGAGGCCGCCCGCAAGGCCGCGCCCGTGCTGCTCGAGCCGATCATGGCGGTGGAGGTGGTCACCCCCGAGGAGTACATGGGCGACATATTCGGCAACCTCAACTCCCGCCGGGGCAAGGTCCAAGCCAGCGAGCAGCGGGGCAACAGCATGGTGATCCGCGCCCAGGTACCCCTGTCGGAGATGTTCGGATACGCTACCGACCTGCGTTCGCGCACCCAGGGCCGAGCCACGTACACCATGCAGTTCCACTCCTACCAGCAGGTCCCGCCGACGATCGCCGATGAGATCGTCGCCCGCGTGCGGGGCGAGTGACCAGCGACCGACCCGTCTCCCAGGAAAGGACCGGAAGGGCATCATGGCCAAGGCGAAGTTCGAGCGGAGCAAGCCGCACATCAACGTGGGCACCATGGGCCACATCGACCACGGCAAGACCACGCTCACTGCGGCGATCACCAAGATCCTGGCCGAGGCCAACCCCAACGTCCAGGTCATGGCCTTCGACCAGATCGACAAGGCGCCGGAGGAGAAGGCGCGGGGCATCACGATCTCGATCGCCCACGTGGAGTACGAGACCGACAACCGCCACTACGCCCACGTCGACATGCCTGGTCACGCCGACTACATCAAGAACATGATCACCGGCGCCGCTCAGATCGACGGGGCCATCCTCGTGGTCTCCGCCGCCGATGGCCCCATGCCCCAGACCCGGGAGCACGTGCTGCTGGCCCGCCAGGTCGGGGTCCCCTACATCCTGGTGGCCCTCAACAAGGTCGACATGGTCGACGACGAGGAGCTGCTCGACCTGGTGGAGCTGGAGGTGCGGGAGCTGCTCAACGAGTACGAGTTCCCCGGCGACGACACGCCCGTGGTTCGGGTGTCGGCCCTGAAGGCCCTCGAGGGCGAGGGGGCGTGGGTCGGGGGGGTCCTCGATCTGATGGGCGCTCTCGACGAGTACGTGCCCGAGCCCGAGCGCGACCTCGACAAGCCCTACCTGATGCCCATCGAGGACGTCTTCTCGATCACCGGTCGGGGCACGGTCGTCACCGGCAAGATCGAGCAGGGGGTGATCCACACCGGCGACGAGGTCGAGATCGTGGGCATCCGGCCCACCCAGAAGACCGTCTGCACCGGGGTGGAGATGTTCCGCAAGACCCTCGACGAGGGTCGGGCCGGCGACAACGCCGGCATCCTGCTCCGAGGCACCAAGAAGGACGACGTGGAACGGGGCCAGGTGGTCTGCAAGCCGGGCTCCATCACCCCCCACACCAACTTCGAGGGCCAGGTCTACGTCCTCACCAAGGAGGAGGGTGGGCGCCACAAGCCCTTCTTCAACAACTACCGGCCCCAGTTCTACTTCCGGACCACCGACGTCACCGGCCAGATCAGCCTCCCCGAGGGGACCGAGATGATCATGCCCGGCGACAACATCTCGATGACCGTGGAGCTCATCAGCCCCATCGCGATGGACGAGGGGCTGCGCTTCGCCATCCGAGAGGGTGGTCGCACCGTGGGAGCGGGCCGGGTCACGAGGATCCTCAAGTGAGCACCGGTTGAGCCAGAGGATCCGGATCCGGCTGAAGGCCTACGACCACGAGATCATCGACCAGTCGACGAAGAAGATCGTCGAGACGGTGGTCCGGACCCAGGCCAGCGTGCGGGGGCCGGTGCCGCTTCCCACCGAGAAGCACCGCTACACGGTGATCCGGGGGCCGTTCAAGGACAAGGACTCCCGCGAGCACTTCGAGATGCGGATCCACAAGCGCCTGCTCGACATCGTGGATCCCTCGGCCAAGACCGTCGACTCCCTCCAGCGCCTCGACCTGCCAGCGGGCGTCGACATCGAGATCAAGATCCAACAGGCGTAGCGCTCTCGGGCCGAAGGTCCACGGCTGGGTCACCGGTGCTGGTGCCGGCCCGGCCGCTGTCGCTGGTACCGCCGGCGAGCCGTCTCGACCACCTCCAAGGCGGAGGTGACGTCCCCGTAGCCGGCGGTGTCGGTCCCCTTGCCCGGCTCCGACCGGCGAAGAACTGCTCCACCTCGTCGAGCACCGCACGGGGGAGGTCGTCCAGGTCCTCGACCGGGTCCAGCGCCCGGTCAGGGCAGGGGGCGCAGACGATCTTGGCGTCGGGCCCCTCCTCGTCGCGCATCCAGAAGACGCCCAGGGGACGGGCCCGCACCCAGATCCCAGGGAAGGTCGGGTCCTCCACCAGGACCAGGGCGTCCAGGGGTCGCCGTCCTCGCCCATGGTCTCGGGGGTGAACCCGTAGTCGGCGGGGTGGACGGTGGGGGAGAGTCGGGGCGCATGACCCCCCGCTCGTGGTCGTACTCGTACTTGTTCCGGCTCCCCCGGGGGATCTCGGCCGGCACGGCCAGTCTGGCCTCGGGGGAGCGCCCCGTGGCGGTCAGGACCGGTTCAGGCGGTGACCGACTGGGGCCGCTCGACGTCACCGTAGACGCCCAGCCCAAGCCAACCGGGAAGTCGGCGGCGCAGACCCGCCGGCCCGGTCACCCGCAACGCCCCGGTGCGCACGGTACCGGCGAGGGACGCCTGTCCGATCCACACCTCCGTCATCGTGCGCAGGTCGGTGTCGACGGTGACGTCGACGTCGTAGCCGAGGTCGACCTCGCACACCTCGACCTCCCTCGGGTCCAGCACCAGCCACCAGAGGCGCGTCCGCGCCGGGACGTCGGCGAAGCGGAACAGCACCACGACCCGCCCCGACGACAGCCGGTCCCGGTCGATCCGCCGGCACATGTCCCACATCAGCAGGGCGGGGTCGAGGTCGGACTCGGCCAGATCGGGCAACCAGCGGTAACCCCATCTGCTCAGCTGCAGGACGACCGGGCCGAGCTCCTCCCCGGCGGGGGTGAGGTGGTACTGGTTGCCGCGGCCCTCGGTCGGCAGGCGCACGACGATCCCGGCCCGTGCGAGGGCCTTGAGCCGCTCGGACAGCAGCGACGGCGACATGCGGGGCAGGCCCCGTCGCAGCTGGTTGAAGCGGTGGCTGCCGGCCAGCAGCTCCCGGACGACCAGCATGGTCCAGCGTTCGCCCAGCACCTCCATCGCTCGGGACATGGGGCAGAGCTGCCCGTAGGAGGCCACATCGCCACCGTACTCCCGGTCCGGCCGGGGAGTGGAGTACAGGATCTGTACCGCCGGGGTACAGGACCTGGACTCGACGCAGCCAGGCTCGGGTCTCAACATGAGCTCGTACCCGCCACGCACCCACGAGGGAGGCAGACCGTGACCACGACGAGTGGACCCCCGACCGTCCAGGACCAGGCGGGCGCCGTGCTCGCCCACGCCGCCGGCTACGTCGGCCACCGCACCATCGCCATGGGCCTGCGCCAGAGCCTGGTGGCGGCGCTGGGCCGCCACCCCGACGGCCTCACGGCCGACGGGCTGGCCGACATCGCCGGGGTCGACCCCTTCTACGCGGGAGTGTGGTGTCGCGCCGCCTTCGGGGCCGGCGTGCTGGTCGGTGGCGGCCCGACCTACCGGCTGGCCCCGCAGGTGGGCACCCTGTTGCTCGACCAGGACTCGCCCGCCTACATCGGCGGGCTGTTCACGACCATGGAGCTCCCCGAGATGTTCGACCTCTTCGACCGCTCGTTGCGCTCCGGCCAGCGCACGTGGTGGGACCGGACCAGCAACGAGTGGATCGCCGCGGTCGCCGGCACCGGACGGCCCTTCTACACCCGGCTGGTGCCCGCCGGGCTGGAGCGGGTCGACGGCCTGGCCGACCGGCTGGCGGCAGGTGCCCGGATCCTCGAGACCGCCTGCGGCGGCGGGGCAGGGGTGGTGCGGCTGGCGACCACCTACCCGGCCTGCACCGTCGTCGGCGCCGACGGGGACGCCTACTCGCTCCAGGTCGCCGGCAAGCGCGTGCAGGAGGCTGGTGTGGCCGAGCGGGTGGAGCTGGTGCACACCCCCCTCGAGGAGCTGGACGCCCAGGCCGAGTTCGACCTGGTCACCAACAACATCTCCATGCACGAGTGCCGCGATCTCGATCGGGTCACCGCCAACGTGCAGCGGGCGCTGAAGCCGGGTGGGGTGTTCGTGATCTCGGACTTCCCCTTCCCCGACACGCCCGAGGGGCTGCGGACGGTGCCCGGCCGCATCATGTCGGGGATCCAGTTCTTCGAGGCCCAGATCGATGACCAGCTGGTGCCGGCGTCCACCTACCGCGAGCTGCTGGCCCGGCATGGCTTCGGTGCCGTGGGCACCTTCGAGCTGACCCCGATGCACGCTGTGACCCACGGCCGCCGCTGACCGCGGCGGTGCCGACCACAACACGAGGGCCACCACAACACGAGGGCCACCACAACGAGGGATGGCCCCGCCGGGGACCGAGCCGCCATGTTTGGCAGCGGCCCGACGAGGCCGTATGCTATGTGGCCTGCGCCGGGCGCCAGCCCGGGAAGCTCAAATCGGCGTCCGCGCCGGTCCGTCAGGGGATACCGCGCGGCACAAGCGAGAGGCGCTCCGCCGGGTCCCCGTGCGGAGCGCTCGTCTGAACAGGGGGAGACGACCAGCGTCACCATGGCCACCAAGGCGATCGTGGGCGAGAAGATGGGCATGACCCAGGTCTGGGACGACGACGGTCGTCTGGTGCCCGTCACCGCCCTGCGGGTCCGCCCGTGGCGGGTCGTGCAGGTCAAGCGACCTGACGTCGACGGCTACAGCGCTCTCCAGGTGACCTGGGGGTTCGCCCGGCCGGGCTCGCTCAACCAGCCCGAGGCGGGCCACTTCGCCGCCCACGGCGTCGACCCCGGCGTCCGGCTGGTCGAGCTGCGCCTCGACGAGACCGGTGGGTACGAGGTGGGCCAGGAGCTCGGCGTCGACGTGCTGGCCCGGGGGGACAAGGTCGATGTCACCGCGGTGAGCAAGGGCAAGGGCACGGCCGGTCCCATGAAGCGGCACGGCTTCTCTGGCCTCCCCGCCTCCCACGGTGCCCACCGGGTGCACCGGGCCCCGGGCGCCATCGGCGCCTGCGCCACGCCGTCCCGGGTGTTCAAGGGCACTCGGATGGCCGGCCGCATGGGCGGGTCCAAGGTTACCACCCTGAACCTCGAGGTGGTCTCGGCCGATCCCGAGCGGGAGCTGCTCCTCGTACGGGGCTCGGTGCCCGGCCCCCGGGGCGCGCTGGTCCTGGTGCGTGACGCGGTCAAGGCCAAGAAGGTGGCATCGTGAGCACCTGGCCGAAGCCCGGGGAGACAGACGCCGGCGCAGGTGACGAGGCTGGGCCTGCCCGGGCGGGTGGGCCGGCGCTTCGGGTGGCGGTCCGCGACCCCCGGGGGGCGGAGGTGGGCCAGGTCGAGCTCGACGGGGAGCTGTTCGGGGTGACGCCCAACGTGGCCGTGCTGCACCAGGTGGTCACCGCCCAGCGGGCGGCGGCCCGGTCGGGCACCCACTCCACCCGCACCCGCGCCGAGGCCCGGGGCGGCGGGGCCAAGCCCTGGCGCCAGAAGGGGACGGGGAGAGCCCGGCAGGGCTCCATCCGTGCCCCGCACTGGGTGGGCGGCGGGGTCGCCCTCGGTCCCAAGCCCCGCTCCTACCGCCAGCGCACCCCCAAGAAGATGGTGCGCCAGGCGCTGCGCTCCGCCCTCTCGGACCGAGCGTCGGAGGGTCGGGTGGTCGTGGTCTCGGCGTGGGGCTTCGAGCAGCCCCGGACCCGGGACGCCCAGGCCGCCCTGGCCGCCCTGGGCGTGGACGGCAGGGTGCTGATGGTGCTGGGCCCGAGCGACGAGCTGGCCGACCGCAGCTTCCGCAACCTGCCCCTGGTGCGGACCATCCCCGCGGGCCAGCTCAACGCCTACGACGTGCTGTGCGCCGACTGGGTGGTCTTCACCGAGGCCGCCCTGCCGGGGCGGCTCGCCGACCCAGGGCAACGGGGTGGGAGGAGGTGAGGCCGGCGTGGACCCGAGGGACGTGATCGTCGAGCCGGTCGTGAGCGAGAAGTCCTACGGGCTGCTCGACGCCGACGCCTACACCTTCACCGTGCACCCCCGGGCCAACAAGGTCCAGATCCGCCAGGCGGTGGAGTCGATATTCGGGGTGAGGGTGGTCAAGGTGAACACCCTCAACCGCAAGGGCAAGCGCCAGCGGAACCGGCGCACCCTCACCTACGGCAGGCGCCCCGACACCAAGAGGGCCGTCGTGACCCTCGCCGAGGGCGACCGCATCGAGCTGTTCGAGAGCTGACGCCATGGCCCTGCGCAAGCGCAACCCCACCAGCCCCGCCCGCCGGTTCCAGACGGTCGCCGACTTCTCAGAGATCACCCGGGACCGTCCGGAGCGCTCGTTGGTGGCACCCGCCACCCGCTCGGGTGGTCGCAACAACGCGGGGCGCACCACGTCCCGTCACCGGGGCGGGGGGCACAAGCGGCGGTACCGGCGCATCGACTTCAGGCGCGACAAGGACGGCGTGCCGGCTCGGGTGGCGTCCATCGAGTACGACCCCAACCGCAACGCCCGCATCGCCCTCCTCCACTACCTCGACGGGGAGAAGCGCTACATCCTCGCCCCCGCCGGCGTGGGCGTGGGCTCCGTGCTGCGATCCGGCCAGGGGGCCGAGATCCGCCCCGGGAACGCCCTGCCGCTGCGGTACGTGCCGGTGGGCACCACGATCCACAACGTGGAGCTCAAGCCGGGAGCCGGCGCCAAGCTGGCCCGGAGCGCGGGGGCGGGGGTCCAGCTGGTGGCCAAGGAGGGCGACTTCGCCACGGTGCGGCTCCCCAGCACCGAGATGCGCCGGGTCCCCCTCGACTGCCGGGCCACGGTCGGCGAGGTCGGCAACCCCGAGGCCGAGCTGATCTCGTTGGGCAAGGCCGGTCGCAACCGGTGGAAGGGGGTCCGCCCCCAGACCCGGGGCGTGGCCATGAACCCCGTCGACCACCCCCTGGGCGGGGGGGAGGGCAAGAGCTCGGGCGGCCGCCACCCGACCTCCCCGAAGGGCCGCCCCGAGGGCCGGACCCGGGCCAGCCGCAAGAGGTCCGACCCTATGATCGTCCGTCGCCGGCGCACGCGCGGTGCCCGGCGGTAGGGAGGGAGCGCCATGCCGCGGAGCCTCGGGAAGGGACCCTTCGTCGACGACCACCTGCTCAAGAAGGTCGACCGGCTCAACGCCGAGGGAGCCAAGCGGGTCATCAAGACGTGGTCCCGGCGGTCCACGGTGATCCCCGACATGGTCGGTCACACCATCGCCGTCCACGACGGCCGCAAGCACGTGCCGGTGTACATCACCGAGTCGATGGTCGGCCACAAGCTCGGGGAGTTCGCGCCGACCCGCACCTTCCGCTACCACGCCGGCCAGGAGCGGGGGGCCCGACGGTGACTACCTCCAGGACCAACGAGGCACCGGGGGTCCGGGCCCATGCCCGCTACGTGCGGATGTCGGCGACCAAGGCCCGCCCCGTGCTCGACCTCATCCGGGGCGAGGAGGTGGCCCGCGCCGACGAGATCCTGCGCTTCTGCGAGCGAGGGGCGGCGGAGGTGGTCCGCAAGCTCCTGCGCTCGGCGGTGGCCAACGCCGAGCACAACGATGACCAGGTGCCCGAGGACCTCTACGTCTCGGCCTGCTACGCCGACGAGGGGCCGACGTTGCGCCGCTTCCGGCCCCGGGCACGGGGCCGGGGCACGCGGATCCGGAAGCGGACCTGCCACCTCACCGTGATCGTGAGCCGCCTCCCCGAGGAGGTCCTGGAGCTCCGGGCGGCCCGGGAGGCCGCCCGGCCGGGCAGCCGGGCGGCGCGCCGGGCCGGGCAGAAGGCGGCCGAGCACCGC
>JBOGHU010000138.1:0-17347 GCA_050742255.1 Acidimicrobiales bacterium | reverse complement strand
TACAACCCGTCGCACCCCTTCCCCGTCATCGACGAGGTAGCCGTCGCCATCACGCCCGCCGGTTCGAGCCCAGCCAATGAGCTGCGCAAATTCGGCCAAAAGCTTCAGGCGACGTGCGGAACGCAGGTTCTGGCGCTCCAGCAGCTTGCGCTTGCGGGTCACGTCACCGCCGTAGCACTTGGCCAACACGTCCTTGCGCTTGGCCTTCACCGTCTCCCGGGCGATGATCCGCCCGCCCACGGCCGCCTGCACCGGGACGTCGAAGAGCTGCCGGGGGATCAGCTCGCACAGCCGCTCGGTCATGCGACGCCCGTACCCGTGGGCCCGGTCCCGGTGGACGATGGTCGAGAGGGCGTCGACGGCGACGTTGTTCAGCAGCACGTCCACCCGGACCAGGTCGGCGGTGGCGTACCCGGCGGGCTCGTAGTCGAGGCTGGCGTAGCCCTTGGTGCGGCTCTTGAGCTGGTCGAAGAAGTCGACCACCACCTCGGCCAGGGGGATCCGGTAGACCAGCTCCAGGCGCTCGGGGCTGAGGTAGTAGAGGCGCTCCATCTCGCCTCGCCGCTCCTGGCCCAGCTCCATCACCGTGCCCGTGTACTCGCTCGGCGTCAGCATCGTCACCAGGTAGAGAGGCTCCTCGATGCGCTCGATCTCCCCTGCGGGCGGCAGCTCCGAGGGGTTGTCGACCTCGAGGACCTCGCCGGCGGTGGTGTGCACCCGGTACTCCACCGAGGGGGCGGTGGCGATGAGGCTGAGGTCGAACTCACGCTCCAGCCGCTCCCGCACGATCTCCATGTGCAGGAGCCCGAGGAACCCGCACCGGAAGCCGAAGCCCAGGGCGCCCGAGGTCTCGGGCTGGAAGTTGAAGCTGGCGTCGTTGAGCCGGAGCTTGTCGAGGGCGTCCCGCAGGTCCTCGAAGTCGTCCCCCTCCACCGGGAACAGACCGCAGAAGACCATGGGCTTGGGGTCCTGGTAGCCGCTCAGGGTGGGGGCGGGGCGGGACGCCTCGGTCACCGTCTCACCCGATCGGGCCTCGCCCACGTCCTTCATGCCGGCGATCAGGTAGCCCACCTCTCCGGGCCCCAGGGCGGCGACGGGAACCCGGAGCGGGGCGCGCACGCCGATCTCGTCGGCGTGGTGGGTGGCCCCGGCCTGGAGGAACCGTAGCCCGGCGCCGGCGGCGAGGGTCCCGCTCACCACCCTCACCGAAGAGATCACGCCCCGGTACTGGTCGAACGACGAGTCGAAGATGAGCGCCTGCAGCGGGGCGTCGCGCTCCCCCGACGGGGCCGGGATGCGTTCGACCACCGCGTCGAGGAGGTCGGCCACCCCCTCGCCGGTCTTGGCGCTGATGCGCAGGATCCCCGATGCAGCCAGGCCCAGCACCTGCTCGATCTCGGTGGCGAACCGCTCGGGATCCGCCGCCGGGAGGTCGATCTTGTTGAGGACGGCCACAACCTCGAGGTCGTGCTCCAGCGCCAGGTAGCAGTTGGCCAGGGTCTGGGCCTGTATCCCCTGGGCCGCGTCCACCAGCAGGACCACCCCCTCGCAGGCGGCGAGGGACCGGGAGACCTCGTAGCCGAAGTCGACGTGGCCGGGTGTGTCGACCAGGTGCAGCACGTGGTCCTTCCAGCCCACCCGGACGTTCTGGGCCTTGATGGTGATGCCCCGCTCCCGTTCGAGGTCCATGGAGTCGAGGTACTGGTCCTTCATCTGCCGGGCCTCCACCGCCCCGGTGAGCTCGAGGATGCGGTCCGACAGGGTGCTCTTCCCGTGGTCCACGTGGCTGATGACGGCGAAGTTCCGGATCCTCTCGGTGGGGATCACGGTCGGGGCCCCCTCAAGGTCCGGCTCCCGGCACTCCCGGCACCCGCACCGGGTGGGGCGGTGAGGCCGGTGGGGCCGGTGAGGCCGGTGGGGCCGGTGGGCGTGGGGTGGGTGAGGCCGGTGGGGCCGGTGAGGCCGGTGGGGCCGGTGAGGCCGGTGGGGCCGGTGGGCGTGGGGTGAGCGAGGCCGGTGGGGCCGACGGGGCCGGTGGGCGTGGGGTGGGTGAGGCCGGTGGGGCGGGTGAGTCCGGTGGGCGTGGGGTGGGCACGGGGCCATTGTGGTGGGTCGGGGGGCCGGTGCAACCCCGACCGATACCCCCGGTGCCGGGGTCGACCCGCCGCTGCTAGGGTCTTCCCGTCCCTGACGTGCTCCCCGAGGACCGCTCCGTGGCCAACATCAAGAGCCAGATCAAGCGCAACCGCCAGAACGAGCGCCGCCGGCTCCGGAACAAGTCGGTCCGCTCCGAGCTGCGCACCCGCACCAAGCGGGCGCTCGGCGCCGCCGAGGCCGGGGCCGCCCACCGTGACCAGGAGCTGAGGGTGGCCATGGCCCGTATCGACAAGGCCGCCGCCCGAGGGGTGATCCACCGCAACACCGCCGCCCGGCGCAAGAGCCGGCTGGCCCGCCGGGTGGCTGCGATCGCCGGGGGGGCCACCCCGGGAAGCTGACGGGGCCGGGGCTCGTCACCGACGCGGGCCCAGCCCGCCCGGTGACCCGGTCCGCTGGCCCTCCGCGGGGCTCCCGGGTCTCCGGTCGCCCGACTTCGGGCCGGCCGGCTTTCCGGTCCGCTGGCCCTCCGGGTCTCCGGTCCGCTGGCCCTCCGGGTCTCCGGTCGCCCGACGTCGGGCCGGCTGGCTTTCCGGTCCGCTAACCCGCCGGGTCTCCGGTCGCCCGACTTCGGGCCGGCCGGCTTTCCGGTCGCTCGACGTCGATGAGCGACGCCAGGTGACCGGAGAGTGGGCGGGGCCGCCCCGGCCAGGTGACCGGACAGTAGGTGGGGCCGGCCGGGTCTCCGGTCCGCTGGCCCGCCGGGTCTCCGGTCGCCCGACTTCGGGCCGGCCGGCTTTCCGGTCGCCTAACCCGCCGGGTCTCCGGTCGCCCGACTTGGGCCGGCCGGCTTTCCGGTCGCCCGACGTCGGTGAGCGACGCCAGGTGACCGGAGAGTGGGCGGGGCCGTCCGGGGAGCCGTCAGCGACCCCAGCCGGCGGGCTTTCCGGTCGCTCGACGTCGGTGAGCGACGCCAGGTGACCGGAGAGTGGGCGGGGCCGCCCCGGCCAGGTGACCGGACAGTAGGCGGGGCCGCCCCGGCCAGGTGACCGGACAGTAGGCGGCCCCGCCCGGGGGCGCGGGGCCACCCCGACGGGCCGGCCCCGCGCCCGTCACCGACGCCGGGCCCTGCCGGCTGCCGCCGAGCTGGCCCTCCGCCCGGTCCCCCGGCTCCGGCTGACCCGGCTCAGGCGGGCCACAAGCACCTCCAGCACCAGCTCGTCGGGCCATCCCTTGCGGCCCCGCAGGTCGAGATCGGCGTCGGCCAGCAGGGCCACGGCCCGAGCCACCCCGTCGTGGCCCAACCGGCGGGCCTGGGCCAGCGCCTTCCTGGCCGGGTAGGTGGAGCCGGTGAGGCCCAGGGCGTCGGCGGCGGTGGCCTCGTCGTCGATCCCCGATCCGTCCAGGCGCAGCAACTGGGCGTAGTGGCGGTGCAGGACGGCCATCACCTGGAGCGGGTGGCGGTAACCCGCCCCGAGCATGCGCCGGACGGCCCCGAGGGCGGTCTCCCCGTCGCCGGCGTCGATGGCGTCGGTGAGCTCCCACGGCGGCACCGCGCCGGCCCCTCCGAGGAAGGGGCGGAGATCGTCCCCGCCGATCCGCGCGCCGCTCCCGTAGGCGGCGGCCAGGGCATCGAGAAGGGTACGCAGCCGGCCCAGGTCCTCGCCGAGGTGGGTGTCGAGGAGCTCGGTGGCAGCGGCGTCGAGCCGCACCGGCGCGTGGTGGAGCTGGGAGTCGAGCCAGCTCGACCGCTTCCGACCCCGAGGAGCACCGGCGTCCACGACGCTACCCACCGACCTGACGGCACGCACCAACCGGGCGGGGATCCTCCCCTCCTCCCCCGCCACCAGCACCAGGCAAGTGGTCGGCAGGGGGTGGGCCAGGTAGTCGAGCAGGGGATCGAGGGCGGAGCTGGGATAGGCGCCTATGTCCCGTGCGACCACCACCCGTCGGGCCGCGAGGAACGGGGGGGTCCCTGCCGCGTCGACCAGGCCGGCGGTGTCGGCCTCGTCGCCCGGGTCGTGCTCCTCCACCACCAACGACGGGTCCGCGTCGCCCACCAGCTTCCCCACCAGGGCACGGACCGCCTCTGCCCGCAGCACGGCATCGCTGCCGGTCACCAGGTAGGCGGCGAGCACGGTCACGGGTCAGGGCCTCCGCTCCAGAAGGGCCGCCACCACCTCGACCACGCGCCGGGCCCCCAGCACGTCGTGGGCCCGCACGACCCGGCAGCCCCGGGTGACGCCAAGGGCGTGGGCGGCGTAGGTGGCGTGGCGGCGGGAACCGACGCCGTCGACGCCGGGGAGCTGGTCGAGGAAGGGCTTGTTGGAGGCGGAGAGGACCAGGGGGTGACCGAGCTCGGTCAGGGCGCCCGAGGCCCGCAGCAGGGCCAGCGACTGGGCCGGGGTCTTGCCCAGGTCCAGGCCGGCGTCGACGAGGATGCGCTCGGCGGGGATCCCGGCGGCGGCGGCCCGGCCGGCCCGATCGGCCAGGAAGGCCCTCACCTCGGCCACCAAATCACCGTAGCGGGGGTCGGGGTCGGCCACGCGGGGGGCGAGGCGGATGTGGGTCGCCACGACCGAGGCCCCCGCAGCGGCGGCGGCGGGCAGATAGGCGGGATCGGCGAAGCCGCTGATGTCGTTGCCCAGGACCGCGCCGGCGGCGAAGGCCTCCCGGGCCACCGTGGCCCGCCACGTGTCACACGACAGGGGCACCGGGAAGCGCTCGTGGAGGGCGGCGACGACGGGGACGATCCGGTCCAGCTCCTCCTGCTGGCTGACCTTGGGACCCGGGCCGGCCTTGACCCCGCCCACGTCGAGGAGGTCGGCCCCCTCGGCGACGAGCCGCTCGGCTCGGTCGAAGAACGCGTCGAGGGCCCAGAACCGGCCCTGGTCGAAGAAGGAGTCGGGCGTGCGATTGAGGATGCCCATCACCAGCGCCCGCGACGAGATGTCGTAGCGGTGGGGGCCGAGGGCCAGCCACGCGGCGGCGACGGCACCGGATCCGGTCGTCACCGCCGGGGGAGGCTCCCGAGGACCGCGGCCAGGTCGTCGAGGACGGCCTGGAGGTGGGCCCGCTGACCGCTCTGGCCCAGACGATCCCGCAGGGCCCGGCCGATCCCGCGGATGATCGACGCGTAGGCGGCCGCCCGCTCGGGGTCCTCCCGGCCCAGCGGGCCCCCCGCCGAGCGGGCCTGAGGGACCTGGGTGGCCAGGATCGTGACCGCCTCCCGGGGATCGAGGCGGCCGTCGAGCACAGCCGTGGCTGTCTGGATGACCAGCTCCACCGGGTACTGGCGCGAGGGCATGGGCCTCCTCGGTCCGGGACACGTCGTCGCCACTAGCGTGGCGCATGCTCGGCCCCGACGTCAGCCGGGCCCGTCGGAGAGGAGAAGACGTGGTTGAGCTGGACGAGTTGCGCGAGAGGGCCGAGGACATGCTGACCACCCGCCCGGCCGAGGTTACGCCCGAGGCCAGCTGGCTGGTGGCCGAGCTGGAGAAGAACAAGCAGGTCATAGTGGGGATCATCGACTACCTGCTGGTCCGGGAGTAGGGACCCGGGCGGCGACGCCCGCCCCGGTCCTGCGGACCTGCACCTGGAGGGTGGGTGAGGTCCGCACCGGGACGACCCGGAGGTCACCCACGGCCACGGCGCCACCGCGGAGCGGCACCGCCGCATCCGCGATGCGGTGGCGCTCGGGGGCCAGCACCAGGCGGACCGGGACCCGGTCCCGGAGAATGGCCAGTGTGGAGGCGACCCGGCCCCGCCCCCGTCGCGACACCACCACGTCGACGCGCGCCACCCCCTGGTCCCGGAGACCCTCGAGCAGGCGGCCCGGCGCGGGGTCGTCGACGACCACCACCGTCCCCCCGTCACGCCACAGGGTGGCGCCCGGGGTGACCTCGAGCCCCTCGAGGGGGCCCCTCGACGGGAACAGGGCGGTGGCCGCCACCACCAGCACGGCCAGTCCCGCCCCGGCGGACCGGATCGGACGGTGCCGGCGGCCGGCGGCGACCAGGGCGGCGACGGCGACCAGGGCCAGGAGGTGGCCCAGCCGCAGGCGGCCCAGCGGCAGCTCTCCCGCCCACCGGGCCACCCCCGCCACCCAACCCACCAGCGCCGAGGTCGGGAGGTGAAGGGCAGGACCGATCGGAGGGCCAACCGCCCCCGCCACCAGGCCGGCGGTGAGGCCCCAGGCCAGCACCGGCCCGGCCGCCGGGCCGGCCAGGAGGTTGGCCGGCAGCGATGCCACCGGCAGCCCCCCGAAGACCGACACCAGCACCGGCGCCACCCCGAGCTGGGCGGCCACGGTCACGGCCACGGCATCGGCCAGCCAGCGGGGGCCGGGCACCCGTCGAGCCAGGGGCCCGGCGGCCAGGATGATCCCCGCCGAGGCCCCCACCGAGAGCTGGAAGCCCAGCGACCGCACCAGCAGCGGATCGACCAGGACCACCGCCGCCACGGCCAGGGCCAACAGGCGCAGGCGCGACACCGGGCGCCCGAGGTGGTCCGCGGTGACGGCCAGTGCCGCCATTCCCGATGCCCGCAGGACGGAGGGCTCCCAGCGGGTGACCAGCCCGAAGAACGCGATCACCGCCAGGGTGGCCGCCCAGCGGGCGCGCAAGCCGAGACGGGCGAGCGCGGGCCGGGCCAGGGCCAGGACCATGGCCACGTTCTGGCCCGACACGGCCAGCAGGTGGGTGAGGCCGGCGGCGCGGAAGTCGTCGGCCACCACGACCGACTGCTCCCGGTCGTCGCCCACCACCATGCCCGTGAACAGGGCCCGCCGCTCCCCCAGGGACTCGGCGCCGTCACGGAGGGCTCGCCGCAACCGGTTGGCCAGCCGGCTGGCCACCGGCCCCGGCCGCCATCCCTCGACCCGCTCCACGCTGAGACGGGCGCTGACGTGCCGACGGGCCAGGCGCGCCCGCACCGCCGACGGCACCGGCCGGAGGGCGCCGCTCAGCACGACCCGCTCCCCGGCCAGGCGGGACCGCAGCCGGTCCCCGGCCTGGCCTCGGGCCCATGCCTCGGCCCTGCGGCGGCCCAGCCCCACGTCGACCCGGACCGCGCCCCCGACGTCGACCGGGTCGTCGAGGAGGACCACCTCCCCGCCGACACCGCCCGCCGCAGGCGGGGCCAGGCCCTCCCAGGCCCCGAAGGCCAGGGCCGACGCCAGCAAGCCCCCACCGACGACGAGGAGCACGGGACGCCGCAGGGCGAGGGCGGCCACGGTCACGCCCGCGCCCAGGTGGAGGGGAACCTCGACGCCCACCCAGGCCCCCGCCACCACGGCCAGGGCCAACGCGACGACCGCCCGGTCGCTCACGGCCGGGTTCGCCGACCGGGCCGCCGAGCCCGGCACCGGCCGGTCACCCCCGCACCCGGACCAGGTCGCGCAGCTGCGCGAGCTTGGCCTCCCCGATGCCCCGCACGTCGATGAGCTGCTCGACGGAGGTGAAGCGCCCCCGTCGCTCCCGCTCGTCGAGGATGGCCCGGGCGATGGCCGGGCCCACGCCGGGGAGGGCCTCCAGCTCGCCGGCCCCGGCGGAGTTGAGGTCCACTACCGTCCCGTCGTCGCCCGCCGGGGTCGGCCCGTCCCCCTCCTCGGGGACGGGCACCGGCTCCCCCGCTCTCGGCACGTACACCCGCTGGCCGTCACTGAGCGGCGCGGCCAGGTTGAGCCGATCGAGGTCGGCCGACTCGGCGGCGCCGCCGGCCGCCTCCACCAGCTCGGCCACCCGGGCGCCGGGGGGGAGGCGGTAGACGCCGGGCTCTCGCACCGCGCCGGCGGCGTGGGCCACGACGGGTACCGGCCCGGTGGTGGTGGTGACGGCAGCGGCCCCCCCCGCCGGGCCTGCGACCGGCAGGGTGAGCTCGGGTGGCGCCGGTGGCGGGCGCAGCGCCACGACCGCGAGGACCCCCACCAGGGCGGCGGCGGCGACCAACCCCGCCAGGCGGAGGGGGCCCCGTTCGCCCTGCCCCAGGGCGTCGAGGCGGTCGCGCCAGGGGGTGGGGGCCGACGACGTGTCGTCGGGGCGGGTTGGGATGTCGGGCACGGGTCCCCCCCGGTGACGAGGCGAGGATCACCGGGGAAGTGGACGCCCGGAGGGGGCGTGGGGGCCCGAACCGGCCGGGCCCGGTCAGCCTAGCTCGGTGGCGGGCCGGCGGGGAGGGACCCCTCGAAGGTTCTCAGAACAGCCGGGCGGTCAGGGCCCTGCGGTACCGGTGGGTCCGGGGGTCGTCGGGGCCGAGGAGCTCCAGGATGTCCAGCACCTCCCGGCGGGCGCCGTCGTCTGCCTTGACCCGCTCGAGGAGCCCGTCGAGGCGGGCCTCGACATCGCCGTCGAGGCCGGCGGTGCCGACGCGGGCCAGGGCCCCGACCCGGCGGGTCTCGGGCGACTCGGGGATCCGCTCCAGCAAGCTCGCCGCCTCGGCGCCACGTCCGTCGGCCGCCAGGACCTCGGCCAGGGCCACGACCCCCTCGGCGTCGTCGGGATCCAGGTCGAGGGCGGCTCGCAGCGAAGCCTCGTCCCCCGCCGCCACAAGCCGGCGCACCTCGCTCTCCTCCTGGTTGGGCAGGAGGGAGTCGATCAGCTTCTGGACGGCGTCCTCGGGCTGGGCACCGATGAAGCCGTCGACGACCTTCCCCTCCCGGAGCGCGTAGACGGCCGGGATCGACTGCACCTGGAACGAGCGGGAGGCCTGGGGGTTCTCGTCGACGTTCACCTTGACCAGCTCGACAGCCCCCTCGGTGGCGGCGACCACCCGCTCGAGGATGGGGCCTAGCTGGCGGCACGGCCCGCACCAGGGGGCCCACAGGTCGACCACCACGGGCCGGTCGTGAGAGCGCCGGATGACGTCGCGCTCGAAGGTGGCATCGGTGACCTCGATCATGGGATCACCCTACCGGTGGCGGTACCGTGTCGCTCAGGCGTGGGGCCACCGTGGCCCTGCCCCTTCGAGGAAGGGGCGACGCCACATCATGAGCGAGTGAGCGTCGTGAGCGAGCTCTACCAGGTCGTGAGCCGGCCGGAGGTGTCCGAGCCGGTCGTGGTTGTCGGCCTCGATGGCTGGATCGACGCCGGCTTCGGGGCGGCGGGCGCCATGGCCCACCTCCTGAAGACCCTCGACACCACCCTCGTGGCCACCTTCGACGCCGACGGCCTGGTGGACCACCGCTCCCGTCGGCCCGTGCTGCACCTGGTGGAGGGCGTGAACACCGGCCTGACCTGGCCCTCCATCGAGCTGCGCCACGGCCGCGACCTGGACGGGCGGCACCTGCTGCTCCTCGCCGGCACCGAGCCGGACCTGCGGTGGCGGGCCTTCGCTGCCGGCGTCGCCGACCTCACCGCCGAGCTCGGGGGGCGCCTGGTGGTGGGCTTCGGCGCCTACCCGGCGCCGGTGCCCCACACCCGTGACGTCCGGCTCGCCTCTACCGCCACCACGTCGGAGCTGGCCCACCGGGTGGGCCAGGTGCGTTCGACCATCGACGTCCCTGCGGGCGTGCAGGGTGCCATCGAGCGTCGCTGCGCCGACGCCGGGCTGCCGGCGGTGGGGCTGTGGGCCCAGGTCCCCTACTACGTGGCCAACATGGCCTACCCCCAGGCCAGCGCCGCCCTGGTGGCGGGCCTGACCCGCCTCGGCACCCTCCGCCTCGACGATGCCGCTCTGCGCGACGCCGGTCGACGGGTCCGGACCCAGCTCGATGCCGTGGTCGCGGACAACCCTGAGCACGAGGAGATGGTCCACGGCCTCGAGCGGGCCCACGACACCGAGATGGCCGGCACCGGGCCCGCCTGGGGTCCGGACCTCCCCTCCGGTGACGAGCTGGCGGCCGAGGTCGAGCGCTTCCTCCGGGACGTGGGCCAGGGTGGCGGCCAGGACTAGCCGGCCCGGGGCGGCGAAGCCGGGCCCCTAGCGCTCCCACAGCGCGTCAGGCGGCCCGGCTCCGTCGCCCCGCCCGCGCCGCTCAGACCCTTCCCTGCGCCCGGAGCGGACGGGCGCGGGGCCGGCTGGGGCGGCGAGTGGGGGGAGGTCGTGACTCGGCGGCGCCCGCCGGCGGAGCCGGCTCGGCGGCGACAGGCTCGGCGGCGACAGGCTCGGCGGCCTCGGCGGCACCCTCGGCCTGGGACGGCTCGGCGGCCTCGGCGGCACCCTCGGCCTGGGACGGGCCCGGCGGCGGCGTCATGGGCGTCATCGGCGGCGGGGCACCGGTGACGCGTGCCAGCTCCTCGGCGGCCTGGCGCTCCAGGTCCTCCCGGGAGGGTCGAGCCGTCGGTGTGCGCAGTAGCCGCTTCAACGGGATCCGCATCGTGGCTGGTCCTCCAGGCTCGGTCGGTTACGGCCTCGCTCCACTTGTAGATCAGGTGGCCCGGTCGTGCAATGGCTGTCTTCTGCACCTATCGCGGTCGAGCGAGCACCGCCGCCACCCGAACGTGGGGGGCGCGGGGTGGAATCGGCGCTGTCGCCCCCTAGCCTGGAGGTGTCAGGCGTGGTCACGCCGCCCCGGTGCGACGCGCCGGGACGAGGCCCGCCAGGAGCATTGCCCGGCCAGGACGACCTGGCCACGGGTCACTGGAAGGAGACCACCATGTCGCTGCTGAGACGTCTGCGCGGCGCTGAGCGGGCGAGGTCCCGCCGCGACGAGTTCGAGCGCCAGGCCGCCGAGGAGCTGGAGGGTGCCGCCCCGGCCCCCGCTCCCCCGGCGCCGGCCACGGGAACGCCCCCCGGCCCGCCCGAGGGGTCCGAGGACGAGCGCCCCGCCGTCACCGTGGGTGGCGGCCCGGCACCAGCAGAGCAGGCACCAGGCCGCCAGAGCCCGGACCGGCCCCGCCGGGAGCGGCCCCTCCGCGCCCCGGGCCGGTAGGACAGCGGGTCGGCGCGGCGCCCGGCCCGGTCGGTACGCTGCCGACCATGGCCGATCCGCGCCGGTCCGCCATCGCCACCGCCGCTGGAGAGGTCGGGGTCGCCCCGCCGCACCGTTACGGAGCGGCGCTGGCCAACGACATCGAGACCCGCTGGCAGGAGCGCTGGAGGGCCGAGGGCACCTACCACACGCCCAACCCCTGCGGCGACCTGGCCGCAGGCTTCGACCGCGTGGCCGACCGGCCCAAGCTGTACGTGCTCGACATGTTCCCCTACCCGAGCGGGGTGGGCCTCCACGTGGGCCACCCCCTGGGCTACGTGGCCACCGATGTCTACGCCCGCTTCAAGCGGATGACCGGCTACAACGTCCTCCACGCCATGGGCTACGACGCCTTCGGCCTCCCTGCCGAGCAGTACGCGGTCCAGACCGGCCAGCACCCCCGGCTCACCACCGAGGTCAACATCGCCAACATGCGCCGTCAGCTCGGGGCCATGGGCCTGGGCCACGACGATCGGCGCAGCGTGGCCACGACCGACGTCGGCTTCTACCGCTGGACCCAGTGGATCTTCCTCCAGATGTACAACGCCTGGTTCGATCCTGACGCCGGGCGGGCCCGGCCGGTGGCCGAGCTGGAGGCGGAGCTGGCGGCGGGGGAACGGGTGCCGGGCGACGAGCACGGCCTCGGCGGACGGCCGTGGTCCGAGCTCGAGGCCGTGGAGCGCAGGCGGGTCGTCGACGCCCACCGCCTCGTGTACAGGGACGAGGCCCCGGTCAACTGGTGCCCGGCCCTGGGGACGGTGCTGGCCAACGAGGAGGTCACCGCCGACGGGCTCAGCGAGCGGGGCAGCTTCCCCGTGTACCAGCGCGCCCTGAAGCAGTGGAAGATGCGTATCACGGCCTACGCCGAGCGCCTGCTCGACGACCTCGACGAGCTGGACTGGCCCGAGCCCATCAAGGCCATGCAGCGGAACTGGATCGGGCGGAGCCCGGGGGCGCGGGTCTGGTTCCCCCTGGCCCACGACCTCCACACCGCCATCCCGGTGTTCACCACCCGACCCGACACCCTCTTCGGTGCCACCTACATGGTGCTGGCTCCCGAGCACCCCCTCCTCCCGCAGATCACGGCTGGAGCCTGGCCCGAGGCCACGCCGCCGGCGTGGCGGGGTGCGGGGCTGGCGGGCGTGGTGGAGGGTGCCGACGTCACCGGCTGGAGGTCGCCGCCGGAGGCGGTCGCCGCCTACCGGCACCACGCCTCGACCCGGTCGGAGCTGGAGCGCCAGACGGAGTCACGGGTGAAGACCGGCGTGTTCACCGGCGCCTCGGCCATCAACCCCACCACCGCCCAGCCCATCCCCATCTTCGTCGCCGACTACGTGCTGATGAGCTACGGCACCGGGGCCATCATGGCCGTGCCTGCCCACGACGGCCGCGACCTCGAGTTCGCCAGGGCGTTCTCCCTCCCCGTGGTCGGGGTGGTCCAGCCGCCGCTGGAGTGGTTCGAGGCTACCGGGACCGCACCCGGTGCCTCCGCCCCGGAGTGGCGGGAGGCCTTTGTCGGCGACGGCGTGGGCATGGCCTCGGCCAACGACGGGGTCGGCCTCGACGGCCTTCCCACCGAGGGTGCCAAGGCTGCCATCACCGCGTGGCTGGAGGCCACCGGCGCCGGTGAGGGCACGGTGAGCTACCGGCTGCGGGACTGGCTGTTCAGCCGCCAGCGGTACTGGGGCGAGCCCTTCCCGATCGTCTTCGACGAGGACGACCTCCCCGTGGCCCTGCCGGAGGCGAGGCTGCCGGTGACCCTGCCCGAGGTCGACGACTACGCGCCCACCGTCGTCGGTGACGAGGAGGCGATGCCGGAGCCACCCCTGGCCCGGGCCGAGGACTGGGCCCAGGTCACATTGGACCTGGGGGACGGACCCCGTCGCTACCGGCGGGAGCTGAGCACCATGCCCCAGTGGGCGGGGTCGTGCTGGTACTACCTCCGCTACCTCGACCCCGCCAACGGCGACGCCCTGGTCGACCCCGAGGTGGAACGGTACTGGATGCAGGGGACCCGGCCCGACGGCACGCCGGCGATCGGGGGCGTCGACCTGTACGTGGGAGGCGTGGAGCACGCCGTTCTCCACCTCCTCTACAGCCGGTTCTGGCACAAGGTGCTCTTCGACCTGGGCCACGTCTCCACACCGGAGCCGTTCCAGCGACTGTTCAACCAGGGAGGCATCCTGGCCGCCGCCTACACCGACGAGCGCGGCGTGTACGTCGACGCCGAGGCGGTGGTGGCCACCGAGGACGGCCGTTTCACCCACCGGGGACGCCCGGTCACCGAGCACCTGGGCCGGATGGGCAAGAGCCTCAAGAACCCCGTCGCACCCGAGACCGTCTACGAGCAGTACGGGGCCGACACCTTCCGGCTGTACGAGATGGCCATGGGGCCCCTCGACGCCGACCGGCCCTGGAACGCCCGCGACGTGGTCGGCGTGCACCGCTTCCTCCAACGGCTGTGGCGGAACCTCGTCGACGAGGAGACCGGCGCCTCCAGGGTGGTGGACCGGCCCCCCGACCCAGAGCTGCGCCGGGCGCTGCACCGCACCATCGCCGGCGTGCGCGCCGACATGGACGGCCTGCGGTTCAACACCGCCGTGGCCAAGCTGATCGAGCTCAACAACGCCCTGACCCCGGCGGCCGCCGAGTACGGCGGCACCCCTTCCGAGGTGGCCGACCCACTGGTGCTGATGGTCGCCCCGCTCGCGCCCCACCTCGGTGAGGAGCTGTGGTCACGCCTGGGCCACGACACCTCGGTGGTGTGGGCCTCCTTCCCCGAGCCCGACCGCGCTCTGCTGGTCGAGGACGAGGTGGAGATCCCCGTGCAGGTCGACGGGAGGGTCCGGGGCCGGATCCGGGTGGCCGCCGGCGCCGACGACGCCACCGTGGCGGCCGTGGCCCGGGCCGAGCCCAAGGTGCAGGCAGCGTTGTCCGGCCGGGAGGTGGGCCGGGTCGTGGTGGTGCCGGACCGGCTGGTAAACCTGGTCACGGGATAGGTCCCGGCGCGCGCCCTTTGCGCGCGCCGGGCCCGCTCTGGTCAGGCCCACCCGCACACGAATCGGGCTGGTGGCGCCCGGTCGGTCACGTCGTCGGGGTCACCTTGGTCAGGCCGGGGGGGCGGTCGGGGTCGAGGCCACGGTGGAGCGCCAGGGCGTGCGCCAGCTGCTGGGCCCGCACCGCGACGGGGAACGCCGCCAGCGCCTCGGGCAGGTCGCCGGGCACCGGCAGCTCGGCATGGGGGTCGGGCGCGACGCGCAGCACCTCGGCGCCCCGGTGGCGCAGGGTGGCGACGAGCTCGGCCACGTCGGCGGCGGTCGGTCCGGGGACGTGCAAGAGCACCACCGGGAAGTCCTCCTCCACCACGGCGATCGGGCCGTGGAGCAGGTCGGCGGCAGAGTAGCCCTGGGCGAGGACCGCCGCGGCCTCCTTCAGCTTGAGGGCCGCTTCCAGGGCCACGCCGAACAGGAAGCCCCGGGCCACCACCACGAGCCCGCCGGCGTCCCCGATCACCCCGGCGGCGTGTCGGGGCGGGGCGTCGTCGGCCAGCGCCTCGGACACGGCCTCGGGCACGCGCTTCCATTGGTCGCCGCTCCAGGGCACGCGACCGAGCGCCTCTGCGAGGAAGGCCAGCACGGCGACGGTGGCGGTGAAGGTCTTGGTGGCGGGCACCGCCTCCTCGCTCCCCGCTCCGAGGTCCACCACCGCGTCCCCGACCTGGGCGAGGGGGCTCGACACGTCGTTGGTGACGGCCAGCGTCGCCGCCCCCGCGGCCTTGAGCCGCTCGAGCACCGTGACGATCTCGGGGGTGCGGCCCGACTGGCTGATCCCGACCACGAGGATCCGGCGGTAATCGGCCGGAACGCGGTAGAGGGTGTGCAGGCTGGGGGCGGCCAGGCCCACCGGCTTGCCGGTGGCCGTCTCCAGCACGTAGCGGCCGTACACGGCGGCGTGGTCAGAGGAGCCCCGGGCCACCAGCACGATCCCGTGCAGCGGGTCGGGGATGCACCCGCCGAGCACGCCCGCGACGGCCGAGCGGCGCTCGATCAGCCGGGCCAGGACGTCGGGTTGCTCGGCCATCTCAGCGGCCATCCGCGCTCCCCCGTCAGCCACGGCCGCCCTTCCCTCCCGGTTCGGCGTGGCGCTCCAGTCGGGTGCGGATCTCGTAGCGGTCCCCCCGGTACAGGGAGCGCACGTGCTCGACGCCCCTGCCCGAGACGTCTCGGGTGACCCGCTCGATCAGGAACGCCGGAAGGCCTGCCTCGGCGTGCAGCACGTGGGCCTCGCCCTCGGTGAGGCGGACGGCGGCGATGCGCTGCTCGGCGCCGGCGACCTCACACCCGAAGCGCTCGGCGAGCAGCCGGTAGAGGGACCCCTCCGACAGGTCGGCCTCCTCCAGGCCCGCGAACCGCTGCGCCGGCAGGTGGGCCCGCTCCAGGGCGATGGGCTCCCCGTCGCCGCAGCGCAACCGCTCGAGGCGCACCACCGGCGCGCCGGCGGGCAGCCCGAGGTAACGGCCGACCGCGGCGGAGGCGGGCACCACCTCCTGGCCGAGAACGATGCTGGTGGAGCGCATCCCTCGCGACGCCATGTCCTCGGTGAAGGAGGTCAGCCGCTGGGGCTGGGCGATGCGGGGCTCGGCGACGAACGTCCCCTGCCCCTGCACCCGGTAGCCCAGACCCTTGGCCACCAGCCCCTCCATGGCCTGGCGGGCCGTCATCCTCGCCACCCCGTAGCGCTCGGCGAGCTCTCGCTCCGACGGCAGCCTGGTCCCGGGCTTGGACGCCGCCGCCAGCTGCTCCAGGATCTCCTGGAGCTGCTCCACCTTGGCGTACCCCGGGTCGAGGGCCGCGGGCAGTCGGCGGCGGGATGACTGCGTCATAGGTGTGGGATCCGGCCACGGTAGCGAGCTGCCAGGGCGGCGTTTCCCTCGTCACCGCCCTCCACGTTGGCACTGGACCACAGCGGCAGCTCGAGGCCCGAGGCGCCGGCGCGCTCGGCCAGGCGGACGAGCAGCAGGTTCCAGCAGTAGATGCTGGCGAGCGACGACAGCGCCGCCGTGGCGGCCCCCGGCGCCGGGTAGGCCGCGTCTCCGGGCGGCACCCCCGTGTCGATGAGGTGGTCGGCAATGTCGTCGAGCTTGGCGCCGGCGCGGACGGGGGCCGACCGCAGGTGCGGCAGCGAGGTGACCGCCACCACGGGACAGCCGGCCTGGCGGAAGCCACGAGCGAGCTCCACGGGGAAGGCGTTCACCCCCGAGTTGGAGAACACGACGGCCAGGTCACGCGAGGAGGGGGCGGCCGACGCCAGGACCTCGGCGGCAAGGCCCTCGACGCGCTCCAGCAGCGTGCTGGCGCCCCCGCCCTCGAGGGGCACCAGCGCCGGGTGGAACACCGGGTGGACGCAGGCCAACCCGCCCGCCCGGTAGAAGGTCTCGAGGACGAGCGCGATCGAGTGGCCCGACCCCGCGGTGTAGACGACGCGGTCGGCAGCCACCGTGTCGTGCAGCAGGTCTGCGACCCCGTCCAGGACGGCGGCGTTGCGCCGTTCCACCTCGGCGAGGTGGTCGCGCATGGCGGCGCCGAAGCCGGTGGCGTCAGGCGACCCCATCGACTACCTGCCCCAGCAGCTCCCGGGCCCGGCGCGCGTCGGCAGCTCGGAGCTCGTCGCCGAGCCCAGCCATGAGGCGGCGCGCCAGCGCCGCCAGCAGGCCCACGTGCTGGTCGGAGTCGGGGGAGCCGAACACGATGACCAGGTCGACGGGGTCGTTGTCGGGATGGCCGAACTCGACGGGCTCGACCGGGGTGGCGACCGCCAGGCACAGGCGCCGCACCCCGTCCCCGGGCCGGGCGTGGGCGAGCGCCAGACCGGGAGCCAGCACCATGTAGGGGCCCTCCTCCTCCACCAGCGCGACGCAGGCGTCCACGTAGCGCGGCTCCACCGCGCCGGCCTCGACCAGCGGCTCACAGGCGGCTCGCACGGCGGCGCGCCAGTCGGCTGCCTCGACCCCTACGCGCGCCGCCGTCTCCGTCGGCGTCACCCCAGCCATCCGACGCCCTTCAGGGCCCCGGTGAGCTGCTGCCTCAGCCCCTGCTTGTCCATGAAGTTCGACACGGTCACCACCACCGGGGCCCTCCCCTTGAGCTCTTCGGTGTGCAGGCCCTGGCCGAGGATCACGTCGGCCTGCATGCCGCGGGCGGAGGAGACATCGGTCGCCTCGACCTCGGCCGCCACGCCGAGGTCGCGCAGCACCTCCTCCACGCTCATTCCCAGGATCAGGCTGCTGCCCATCCCCACCCCGCAGACGGTCAGGACGCGCAGAGGCTCGGGACGCCCGGTCACGCC
>JBOGHU010000137.1:0-36757 GCA_050742255.1 Acidimicrobiales bacterium | reverse complement strand
CTCGTGGCCCTCCAGCCGCCACTCGAGGACGGGTCGCTCGCCCCTCCATCGCACGGAGAAGGACACGAGGCCGGCGTGGGTCGGCGCGTCGTGCACCTCGATGTCCGCCCCCCGCCACCCGTCGGGGACCAGCGAGCACAGCGCCAGCCCGCCGGCGCCGGTCTCCCGCACGAGCAGGTTCCGGACGAAGCTCAACAGGTCGGCGGCCGCCCAGCCGTGGTGGCCGTCACCCATGCACCCCCCGCCCAGGCGGGGGTGGACGGCCTCGGGCCAGCTCCAGGTGGGCGTGGCCACGTCGAGCATCCACGCCAGCCGGTCCAGGGCCCGGCGGTCGCCGGCCTCCAGCTCCACGAACGCCAGCTGGAGGGTGAGGTAGGTCCCCAGGCCGGTGTGGCTGATCCCCTGGAAGAAGGCGTCCCCGAGCAGGAAGCGCTGCCGGACCACCTCGACCGTGGCGGCCATGCGGGGGTCGTCGTGAGCCAGGAGGCGCAGGGGCCAGCACGCCGCCAGCGAGGCGATCGCCCCGGGGTCGATCCGCCGGCGGGGCCCGGCCGGGATGGCCCTGGTCCCCAGGCGGGCCGCCACCCGGGCCAGGGAGGCGTCGAGGTCGGCCCGCAGGCCCCTCGCCGCCACCTCCGCCGCCTCCGCCGCCGGGCCCCTCCCCGCGGCGCGGAGCAGCTCGGCCGCGTCGAGCAGGCCCCGCAGCGACCAGAAGTCGTCCCAGTAGAAGTAGTCGAACGGCCCGAGGTGCTCGGCGGAGATGCCGGCCGGCAGCAGCCCCTGGAGGGCGGGGTCCGCCCTCCGCCGCCGCCGTCTCCGCTTGCGCTCGATCCACTCCACGCCCCTCGCCACGGCCTCGCTGGCCGCGTCCACGACGGCGGCGTCGCGGTGCAGCCGCCAGTGCTCGGCCAGGGCGTGGAGAGCGGCACCGTTGGCGTCCCACTCCCGGCCCTGGCTGAAGAAGAAGCCGTCCGCCCGCTGGCGCCCGGGGTAGGACCCCAGCACCTCCGCCGCCTCCGCCGCGTAGCCGTACCGGTCGAGGGCGCCCAGCAGGCTGGCCGCGTCCCGGAACCAGAACCGGTGGTAGGTGGCCGGCCCCGGGGTGATCTCATCGCCGTCGTGGAGGACCAGCAGGAACCGGCGGTTGGCCTCCACGCAGGCCGCCAGGCGCTCGTCGGGCAGGACCAGGCGCAGGCCCCGACTGGCGTGCTCCCGCCAGGCCTGGGCCACCGCCCCGGCGCTCGGGAGGGGACGGGGCACCACCGGTGCCTGGGCCACCCTCCGGCGGGTCAGGCCCCGTCGGCGAGTGCGCCGGGAGGCGACCAGCGGCAGCACGGCGTGAAGGGTGGCCTCGGGCGCGAGGGCGAACACGAAGGCGGCCGACGCCAACCCCGCCTCGCAGCGCAGCCGGCCCGGGAACCCCGTGCGCAGATCCCGACCCAGCACCGCCCCCGCCGCGTCGCCGTCGCGGAAGGTCGAGGCCGCGATCCCCTCGGGCGGGCCCGGCAGCACCAGCGCCACCCGGCCGTCGACGGTGACGGTGCGCTCGTCGTGCAGGCCGATCCGCTCGATCACGGCCAGGCCCTCGGGGTTGTACGGACGGACGGCCAGGGCGACCGCGGCGGGATCGGCGCTGCAGTTCTCCACCTCCACGACGACCAGCTCACCGCCCCCCCCGCCCGGGTGCCCGGGCACCGCGAAGGCCCGCTGCACGACCCGGCCACCGGGGACGGGCACCGTCGTCTCCACGATCGGCGCGTCGTCGAGGAGACGCTGGCCGACCCCCGCCTCCCGGGACGGGAGGTGCCACCGCCCTCCGGCGTCCACCCACCAGTCGAGCGACCAGCCGTCGAACCAGGGGGTGACCAGCCCGCGGGGGTCGACGATGGCCTCCCACGGTGAGCCGGCGTTGCCGACCATGGTCCAGTTCCGGGCCGTGAGGTTGGTGAGGAACGGCAGGTGCCCCCGGGGCACGAAGGCCGGGGAGGTGGGATCGAGCTGCCGCTCCAGCCAGTAGGGCCAGACCCAGTCGGCGCCGATCTGGGCGGCAGCGCGGGTGCGGAGGGCCCTGAACACGGTCCTGGCTCCCACCGGCAGCAGCTCTCTCGGGAGCTGCACCTCGAAGCGCTCCCCCAGCCTCTGGAACGTCGACAGGTGGCGGACGATGTCGTCGGTCACCCGCAGCCGGCCCAGGGCCTGCCGCAGCAGCCAGGTCCGCAGGCCGGTGCTCACGCCGGGCGAGGGCTCCCCGGGCCGGCCGGTACGAAGGCCATGGCCTCACCCATGCCGTACAGCTCGTGGCGGGGTTGGCGCTGCATGAGCGCGGCCACGGCGCTGACGGCCGAACGGCCGCGATGGCAGACGGCCTCGACCTGCTCGGCGATGGGCACCTCCACGCCGAGGTCACGGGCGATCTCGCACACCACTCGCGACGTCTTGACCCCCTCGGCGACCATGCTCATCTCGGCCACGATCTCCTCCAGGGGCCGGCCCCGTCCCAGCTCCTCCCCCACATGGTGGTTCCTGCTCTGGGCGCTGCTGCACGTGGCCACCAGGTCGCCCATGCCGGCAAGCCCCGAGAACGTCAGCGGGTCCCCGCCCATGGCGACGCCGAGCCGGGTGAGCTCGGCCAGGCTCCGGGTGATTATGGCGGCCCGGGCGTTGTCCCCGAAGCCCATCCCGTCGGACATCCCGGCGGCGATGGCCATGACGTTCTTGAAGGCCCCGGCCACCTCGCACCCCACCACGTCGGGGTTGGTGTAGACGCGGAAGGACGGGGTGGAGAAGCGGACCCGCAGCTCCAGGGCGACGGCCTCCTCGGCCATGGCCAGCACCGAGGCGGCGGGGTGGCCGAGGAGGACCTCCCGCGACAGGTTGGGCCCGGTGAGGGCCCCCACAGGGTGCCCGGGGAGCGCCTCGGCCGCCACCTCGGTCATCCGCTTGCGCGTGCCCTCCTCCAGCCCCTTGGTCAGGCTGACCACCGCCACGCCGGGGGCGACCGCGCTGGCGGCCGCCTCCAGCACGGCGCGAAAGCCGTGGGAGGGCACCGCCATGGCCACCACGTCGGCGCCCTCCACCGCCCGCTCCAACGAGGCGGTGGCCGTGAGCTCGGAGGGCAGGGTGACGCCGGGGAGGTAGGCGCCGTTGGTGTGGGACGTGGCCACCTCGGCGGCCAGCTCGGGCCGGCGGGCCCACAGCGCTGCCGGGCCGCTGGCGCAGACGAGGGCGGCGAAGGTGGTCCCCCACGAGCCCGATCCGATGACGGCCACGCGCTGCGCCACCCGCCAACCCTACGATGTCACGCCCGCCGGAGGGCCACCTAGACTGCGTCGTCCGTGGAGGCGGCTCACCGGCTCGGCGACGACGGGGCGTGGGCGGTGGGCGCCCCCGCGGGCGACGGCGCCGCCGAGGCCCGGCAGGGCGCCGACCTGCCCCCCGACCTGACCCGTCGTCGGCCGTGCAGCTGAACCTGTCGGTCCCCGGGATCGCCCTCGCCGTCGGCGCCCACCCCGACGACGCCGACTTCGGATGTGGTGCCACCCTGGCCAAGTGGGCGGGTCAGGGCTGTCGGGTGCACCACCTGGTGTGCACCGACGGGTCCAAGGGCTCCTGGGACCCGAGCGAGGACCGCGCCGCCCTCGTCCTGCGCCGCCAGCAGGAGCAGCGGGCCGCGGCCCGGGCCCTGGGGGCCACCGGCGACTGCGTCTTCCTGGGCTGGACCGACGGCGAGCTGGAGGCCGGCCTCCGCCAGCGGTGGGAGGTGGCCTACTGGATCCGCCGGCTCCGCCCCGACGTGGTCCTCGGCCATGACCCGTGGAAGCGCTGGCGCCTCCACCCCGACCACCGCCACGCCGGCTTCCTCGTCGTCGACGGGATCGTGGCCGCACGGGACCCCCACTTCTTCCCCGAGCAGGCGCTCCCCCACCACCGCCCGGCGACGCTGCTGCTCTGGGAGGCCGACGAGGCCGACCACGTCGAGGATGTCACGGGCCAGCTGGGCCCCAAGGTGGCGGCCCTCCTCGAGCACCGCAGCCAGTTCCACAGCACCCACGAGATCGAGGACCCCGACGACCTGGCACAGGTCGAGCGGTTCCGCCACCGGGTCGAGGAGCGCCTGCGTGCTGCCGGAGAGCCTGCCGGGGTGGCGCTGGGCGAGGCGTTCAAGCGCATCGATCGGCTGTAGGACCGGCCCGGTACGCTGAGCCCGAGGAGGCAGGCATGGACCCGATGCACGGCTGGGTGGCCGCCCTCCTGGGCATCCTGGTCGGTGCCGGCACCGGGCTCACCTGGCGGAGCGCGGTCCGGACGCCGGGGCTCCAGCTCCTCCTCTACCCACCGGTGCTGTACCCGGCCATCCTCGCCGTGGTGGCCATGGGCATGGTGGTGGTCGCGTTCGTGGTCGCCTACGAAGCCGCCCTGGCCGGGTCATTGATCGTCCGGCGCGCCCGGCACACCGCCGCCCGCCGGCCACCGGCCTGAGCCGGCATCGAGACCGATCGGGGGCGATTCGCCGACCTGCGCCGACACAGTGATCACGCTTCGTGACCTGGAGTTTCGCGTATCCGCTGTGACCCGCCGTTACCCCTCGCTGTCCGTTCTCTCACGGCCCCACGACGGCCCCGGGCCGAGCGTGACCGTCGGCGCGGGCGCGTGGCCGGGCGGAACGTCGCCGCCATGCCGTCGCCCTGACCGGTACGATGCGCGAGATGGCTCGAGGCGCTGAAGACTTCGAGCTCGACCCCGCCCTCGTCCTCATCGACGATGTCGCCATCACCCTCACCTTCGAGGAGTGGCTTGATCTCCTTGGCGGGGACGAGCCCGTTGACCTCGGGATCCCAGCCGTCGAGCTGCTCGCCGAGGCGCGGGAGCACGGCGAAGTTTGACGGCGCTCGTCCTCGACGCTTCGGCCGGCGTCGAACTCCTCCTGAACACCCTGACCGGACAGTCGCTGCGAGACCAGCTCCCCACGCCGGCGGCCGAGTGGGCGCGCCAGATTGAATTCGCCGCCTTCACCGGCCTCCGGTCTGGCGAGATGTCGGCGCTGCGGATCGGCCAGGTCGACCTGCGGGCCGGCACAGTGTTCGTCCACCGGTCGGCGTCGACGGTCAAGGGCGTGCGCATCGAGGGCGAGCCCAAGACCCGAGCCGGCCGCCGCACCGTCTTCCTCACCAACGCCCTGGGGGAGCGGCTCCGCTCCCACCTGGGCGAGCGGGTGCTCGACCGGGACGGCTACGTGTTCGCCGCCGAGGACGACCGTCCGCTGAACCTCGGCACCTCCTACAGCGTGTACTTCAAGCCGACGGTGCGACAGGTCCTGCCCGAGCGGCTGCACGGGCGCCCGGTGCACGACCTCCGCCACTACGCCAGCCTGCTCGTCGAGCAGGGAGCCCATCCCAAGGAGATGGCCGAGCTGATGGGTCACTCGTCGGTGCAGATCACCCTCGACCGCTACAGCCACATCATGTCCCACATGGCCGCCGCCCTCGCCGAGCGGATGGACGCCGCGTACCGGGCCGCCGAGCCGGCGTACGCGCCAGCCGCCGATGCCGGTGCGCCGGTCGTGAGGCTGCCGTGACGGCGCCGGACGGCCGGAAGGAGGGCACAATGGCGAGCGTGGACCGCGAGCTCAGGGACTGGCTGCGCAGCCTCGCCGTAACCGGCGAGGGCACGGCCGCGCGAGCCCACCACGCCGTGCTCAGCGAGGCCGCCGCCGACCACCTCGAGCGGATCGCCACGGACGGCACGCTCAAGGCGGCGCTCGACGAGCTGGCTGCCGCCGAGCCCGACCTCGCCGGCTGATCCGGGCCGACCACGTCGTGCTGCTCGTCGACGAGTACGTCGCCCTGCCGGCGCTGGCCGGGCGGGCGCCTGGAGCCGTCCGGGGCGAGGCGCTCGCCATCACCTACGGCCGCGCCTACCGGCTCACGCGGGCGCTGCTCGACCCCCGGGCCCGGCCGGCTGCAGGTGCGGGGCCGCTTCACCCGCTTGGTGGACGGGCTGACGCCGGCCGATCAGCACGCCCTCCACGAGCAGCTGGCCGACCCGGCGCTGCTCACCGTCGTCGACCCCAGGCCGCTCATCCGCGCCACCGGGGCCATCCAGAACACCTACGCGCTCTCGATGCTCCAGGCCGAGACGCTGGCGGCCGCCCTCACCCACGGCTGGCCCATCCGGTTCGCAGAGCCGGCGAGCGCTCCCGAAGCGGTGCGCCGGGCCGCCGAGGAGTTGGGCCTCGACCTTCAGCTCATCCCCTGACCGGCCGGGGCGACCACGCTCCGCGGCCGGATCGGGCGGCTGCGAAGGGCGAGGAGGCGCTCGCACCACATCGCACCACCGACTTTGCACCGCACCACATGCGGACCACCAAATGAGCGGTTCCAGCGGTCGCCAATTGACCTCTATGGTCACCGGCCGACCGGGCCCGAACATGTCGCTGCCCTGGCCTTTCTTGCGAAAGTCCAGGTCAGGTGGCGGAGGGGGTGGGATTTGAACCCACGGTGAGGTTGCCCCCACAACGGTTTTCGAGACCGCCCAGTGCCCGGTTGTCAGGCCAGTTTGGTCGCCTTCTTGGTGGCCGGCGCCTTCTTGGTGGCCCCCTTCTTGGTGGGCGCCTTCTTGGTGGGCGCCTTCTTGGTGGCCGGCGCCTTCTTGGTGGCCGGCGCCTTCTTGGTGGTCGCCCGCCGGGCGTTGAGGAACTCCTTCAGCGCCGAGCTGGCAGAGAAGCGAACGGTCGTCGACGGCCGGATCTTCATGGGCGCGCCCGTCTGGGGATTGGTGCCGCTGCGGGCTCGACGCCGGCTCGTGGAGAACGATCCGAAACCGGGCCAGGCCACCCGCCCACCCTTCTTCGCCTCGGCACGCACGGCGTCGAAGAAAGCCTCGATGACGCTCTCCGTCTCACGCTGGGTCACGCCCGCGCCGGTCGCCACCGTCTCGACGAGCTCGGACTTGTTCACCGCCACCTCCTGGCATCGGCTCTTAGGGTCGGCCCGGCTGACCTACGGGTCATGGTTATCAGAACGCAGGAGAGAGCCGAGGTCAAGCTTTTCACGTGAATGGGCCGATCGACGAGCTGCTCGCCGGTGGACATGCACCTGCCGGAGGACCGGCCGTAGCCCCGGCGGCGGCGATCCTGGTGTCAGGCCTCCCCGCTACCGCCCGAAGCGCGCCGGCGCACGACCAACCCGGCGACGACGATCGCCGCCAAGACGACCAGGCCCGCCCCCGCCACCACCCAGGGTGGGAGCGGGTCACCGACGATCCGGGGGACCTCGGTGGTCGTCGTCTGACCGCTCAGGAGTGCCAGCACCGGGCCCAGGCTAGTGGTGCCCCACCTCGGCCATGAGCTGGCCCAACAGGCGCCGGGCGACGACGGCTTCCTCGTCCTTCACGCGGGGCGTGGTGCCGGGACCGGCCACGTCGACGAACAGGGTGGCCAGCCCCACGCGCCGCTGGAAGGGTGTGGCCCGCACCCGGCCGCTCTGGGCCCGCTCCGCCGGCACGATCACGGTCCGGCGGATCAGGGCCCCGCGCCGGGTCACCAGGTGTGGGCCGAGCCGGGCGTGCCCCATCCCGCGGTACGTGGCCACCCCCAGCCCGACAGCCAGCGGAACGGCGAGCAGCGCCAGTGCTCCCGGCGGCCAGGCGGCGGCGGCCGGGACCGCCACCGCCGTGGTGGGGGCCGTCCAACGCACCACCGCCCGGTGCAGCGCCACCCGGGGCGGACGTCGCAGGGGCGGGAGGACGGCACCGGGGAGCACCAGGCCCAGCACCCGGTCGAGGTCGGCCGCCGGCAGGATGGGGACCGCCACCCGCCGCTCCTCGCTCTCGGTCCCGAGCCCTGCGCTCTGGAGCCGCACCGACACGTAACCCACCGCTCGCCGCAGCGGTGACGCGGTCACCCGGACCGCCTGGATCCGCCCGGTCGGGAGCACCGCCTCCCGGCGGTCGAGGAGGCCCCGCCGGGCGTGCAGCTCGTCGCCGACCAGCGTCAGGGTGAAGCCGGCGTTGCGCAGGATCGACCACGTCACCGCCGACGCCGACGACAGCGCCACCAGCACCGCCCCCAGCCCCAGGGCGAGGGGCAGGTCGAGGCCACCCACCACGTCCCCCAGGTCGACCTGGCCCAGGAGGTCGCCGGGCAGCTCCTCGGCCAGCTGGAACGCCCATCCGAGCAAGGCGACGAAGACGAAGAGCTCGCTGCCGGTGAGCCCGGCGACGGCCAGCTGCGGGTAGGTGAGGGCGACCACCGGCCACTCGGTGGGAACCCAGGCCGGCTCGGCCCCAACCCCGTCAGCCCCCCGGCCCGCCCTGGCCGGCGGGGGCACCGTCGTCCTGGCGGCGAGCAGGTCCGCACGGAGCCGGTGGGCCTCCTCTGTGGAGACGACCTCGAGCTCGACGCTCGAGTCGCCGCCCCCGGCCGTCTCCACCCGCACCGTCGCCACGTCGAGCAGTCGGTGCCGGAGCTTGCGGACCAGGTTCACCTGCTGGATGCGGTCGCAGGGCACGAGCTGCTGGGAGCGGACCAGCACCCCCGACTCGACGTGGAGCACGCCCCCCTGGAGGCGGTAGCACCGCCGCCACCAGGCCACCACCCGCACCCCCAGCACGGCCACGACCACAGCCAGCAGGTACCGCACGCCCCCGGCGGTCAGCGCCACCACCCCCGGTGCCACCAGCTGGCGTGCCAACGCCACCACGTTGAAGAACGGGCTCAGGGGGTGGAGGCGGCGGGGGGCCGTCGCCTCCACCTCAGACGGCATCGCCATGGCCGCTTCGAGCCAGGATCACGTCCCGCAGGTCATCGGCCTCGGCGGCAGCGACCCCGGGGATCTTGGCATCGGTGGTGGCGGCGGCGGTGTGGACCACCAGCTGCGACAGCCCGAGGGCCCGCTCGACGGGGCTCCGGGTGATGTCGATGTGCTGGACCCCGAAGTAGGGGATGGCCGTGTGGGTGCGGACGACGATGCCGTGGTACAGCTCCAGGGTGGACTCGGCCAGCCGGTAGCGCCAGCGCTCGAAGGCCAACCGCGGCAGCCTCCACACCGCCACCGTGGCCAGGACCGCCACCACCCCGGTGGCGGAACCGGTGGGCCAGGGCAGGTCCACCTCGTCGGTCACCCCGGCGCCGATCTCGGCGGTGAGCACCAGCGCCGCGGTCGCCAGCCCACCCACGGCCCACCAGACCGCCCACACCTGCACCTGGCGGGGGTGCAACGCCCGCAGGCCGGCTTCCGCCGGCACCGGCTCAGGACGGGCCACGCCGTGAGCCTACGGCCACACCCGCCGGTGGGATCAGCGCTCGCCCAGGGCGGTGCGCAGGGTGGCCGCCACCTCGGCCATGTGCTGCTCGCCGCGGTAGCGCTGCCGGGGCCAGAGGAAGCCACGGAGCCCGTCCTTGCGGTTCCGTGGCACGACGTGCACGTGCAGGTGGGGGATGCTCTGGCTCACCCGGTTGTTGACCAGCACCAGGCTGCCCGCCGCGGCCAGTCCCACCTCCACCGCCCGGGCCAGCCGGCGGGCGTCGCCGAAGAGGGGCGCCACGGTGGCCGCCGGCAGGTCGCCCAGCGTCTCGCAGTGGTCCCGGGGGACCAGGAGGGTGTGGCCGGGGAACAGCGGTCGGGTGTCGAGGAAGGCCAGGCAGTCGGGGCTGGAGAGGACGACGTGGGCCGGTCTGGCGCCGGCGACGATCTGGCAGAAGGGGCAGGCCGCCACCATCCCGCCATCATCGCACCGGCTCCTCGGCCCACCGCTGGTCGCAGGCCAGGTCGAGGGGTGTATCCGTCCGGCCGGGCGGGAACCCTTGGTGGAGGGCCACGACCAGGGCACGACCAGGCCACCGGCAGGACCAGGGCACCAGCAGGACCAGGGCACAAGGAGGACACACCATGGCATCGATCGCGTTCGTGGTTGCCGACGACTTCGAGGACTCCGAGCTCCGGGTGCCCTACGACCGGCTCTCCGGTGCCGGCCACGACGTCACGATCGTCGGTGTCCGCCCGGGCGCCACCGTGCGGGGCAAGCGGGGCATCGAGTCGTTCGCCATCGAGGCCACGCCAGGGACGGTCGACCCCGACCGCTTCGATGCCCTGGTCATCCCCGGCGGCTACTCGCCCGACAAGCTCCGCGTCGACGCCGGCATCGTCGAGCTGGTGCGCAAGATCGCCGCCGCCGACAGGCCGGTCGCCGCCATCTGCCACGCCGGCAGCCTGCTGGTCGAGGCCGACCTGGTCCGGGGGCGCACGGTCACCTCGTGGCCGTCGGTGAGGACCGATCTCCTCAACGCCGGCGCCACCTGGGTGGACCGGGAGGTGGTGGAGGACGGGAACCTCATCACGTCCCGCCAGCCCGGAGACCTCGACGCCTTCTGCGCCGCCGTCCTCGCCCGGCTCTGACCGGGACCCCGGCGCGTCGTCACGGCCGGTCGGCCTCCCCGCCTGCCGCCGAGCTCCCGTCACGGGCCCGCGCCAGCCCGGCCAGCACGGCGCGGACCTCGGCGGGGTCCCTCGTCCGCCGCATGGGCGGGAGGCTGCGCACCAACGTCCAGCGGTAGGGGGCGGTGGCCAGGCGACGGTCGAGCACAGCGACCACGCCCCGGTCGTCGCCGGCGCGGATGAGCCGCCCCACCCCCTGGGCCAGGAGCACGGCGGCGCGGGGCAGGTCGACGGTGGCGAAGGGGTCACGCCCCGACCGGGCCGCGACCTCCCGACGGGCCTGCACGAGGGGGTCGTCGGGTCGGCTGAACGGGAGGCGGTCGACGACCACCAGCGAGCACGTGGGCCCCGGCGCGTCGAAGCCCTGCCAGAAGCTCATGGTGGCGAGCAGGACCGAGCTCTCCTCGCCGAGGAACGCCCGGCGCAGCCGGGGCCGGGGCAGGGCGTCCTGGACCAGGACGGGGAAGGGCAGGTTACGCTCGAGGCGCTGGGCCGCCGCCTCCATGGCCCGGCGGCTGGTGAAGAGGGCCAGGGTCCGCCCTCCCGCCGCCCGCACCAGACCCTCCATCTCGGCCGTCACGGCCGCCTCGAAGCCCGGGCTCCGGGGGTCGGGCAGGTGGGCGGCGCAGTACAGCAGGGCGTGGCCCTGGTAGTCGAAGGGGCTGCCGACGTCGAGCGACCACCAGGGGGGCGCGGGCCGGTCCTCGCCGGCGGTGGCGGTCGCCAGCCGGTCCAGGCCCACCCGGGCGGCGATCGGCTCGAAGCGACCGCCCACGGTCAGGGTGGCGCTGGTCAGCACCACGGTCCTCTCGGCGAACAGCGTGGCGGCCAGCGACTCGCCCACGTCGACCGGCGCCGTGCGCAGCACCGGCGATGGCACCGCCCCGCCTCCCCGACCTCCATCCTCCACCCAGGTCACGTGACGATCCCCGCCCTCGCCCAGCGCCCGGACGTCACCGACCACGCCGCCCACCAGCTGGACCACGCGCTCCACCCGGGTGCCCACGTCCTCACCGGCGTCGAGGCAGCGGGCAGCCGAGCCCGCTGCCGCGGCGGCCTCGGCGCAGCCCACCAGCACGGTTGCCAGCTCGCCCCCGGCGGGGTCGACACGGCGCCCCACGAGGGGCGCCAGCGCCGCCTCCAGGTGGGAGGCGACGGTGTCGAGCCGGTCAGGAGCGGGGTGGTCGCCGGCGAGGAGCCGGCGGCAGGCCGCGGCCAGGTGCCGGAGCCGGCCCGGCCCCACCGTCGCCCCGAGCGCCTGGGCGGCGATGTCCTCGAGGGCGTGGGCCTCGTCGATCACCACCACCTCGTGGGGCGGCAGCACCACCCCGCCGCTGGCCAGGTGCAGGCCGTAGAGGTAGGTGTTCACCACCACCACGTCGGCCTCGGCCGCCCCGGCCCGCGCCCGCTCGGCGAAGCACCCCTCCCCGTGCGAGCAGCGGGCCGCCCCCGGGCACTCCCCCCACCCCACCGAGACGGCCGCCCACTCCCGGTCGGCCACCGCCCAGGGCAGGTCCGAGCGGTCGCCCGTCACCGCTGCCGCCGCCCACGCCCGGACCCCGGCCAGCCGCCCCCGATCGTGCCCGGGGTCCAGCAGCGAGCCCTGGCCGTCCCCGCCACCGCGTTCGGCGTCCTCCAGAGCGGCCAGGCACAGGTAGTTGGACCGGCCCTTGAGCAGGGCGGCCCGGAACGGCACGCCCAGCGCCGCCTCGAGCAGGGGCAGGTCCTTGGCGGTGAGCTGCTCCTGGAGAGCCTTGGTGGCGGTCACGACCACGCACCGGCGACCCGAGAGGACGCAGGGCACCAGGTAGGCCAGGCTCTTGCCGGTCCCGGTCCCGGCCTGGACCAGGAGGTGCCGGCGCTCCTCCATGGCCCGGGCCACCGCCTCGGCCATCGCCACCTGGCCGGGACGGACCTCCCCGTCGGGCAGGGCGGCGGTCAGCCGCGCCAGCCCCGCCGCCGCCCGCTCCCCAACGCCCGGCTCCCCCAACGCCCGGCCCGCGCCGCTCAGGCGGCACCGGCCTGCCGCAGCCGCCTCACCTTCCGCCAGGTGGTCACCCCCACCCACCCGAGGAGGAGGGCACCGACCACGTACCCCACCGGGGCCACGTACCCCTCCACCCGGTCCCAGCGCACCCCGAGCTGGAAGCCCACGGCGATGAAGACGGCGTTCCACACCGCGCTGCCCACCACGGTGTAGGCACAGAACCGGGGGAGGGGCATCCGGGCCACCCCGGCCGGCACCGACACCACGCTGCGGACGAGGGGCACGCACCGGCCCAGCAGCACGATCTTGCCCCCGTGCCTGGCGAAGAACCGCTCGCCCCGTTCGAGGTCCCGCTGGCCCAGGACCACGAACCAGCGGCGGCCGGCCAGTGTGTGGAGGCGGTCGTAGCCCACCAGGGCACCGGCTCCGTAGAGCACGAGGGCCCCGAGCAGGGCGCCGGCGGTGGCCGCCACCCAGGTGAGGACCAGGTGCAGCTCGCCCCGCTCGGCCCGGAAGCCGGCGAAGGGGAGTATGGCCTCGGAGGGGACGGGGGGGAAGAGGTTCTCCAGGGCGACCAGGCCGCCGACGCCGACCTCCCCCACCCGGTCGACCACGCTGGTGATCCAGCCGGTGATCCCTCCCTCTTCGTCCACCACCGCCGACCCTAACCCCTGGCGCGGCCAGGCGGCCCTCTCGGCCTGGCGGCGCTGTCCGGCCCGGATAGGCGTCTGGATGTGGCCCAGACACCCCCAAGAGACATCTCGTTCTAGATGTGCTCCACATCCATATTGGATGTACTCTGCATAGATGTAAAAGACATCTATTGTCCACTGCCAGGGTGTCTGCCAGACTGAGGCGGTACCACAAGCCATTCAGCTCGGCCACCGGGAAGCCCCGGCCGTCGACTGGGGAAGGAGCACGAATGAAGAGGAAGGTAGGTTCATTCTTCGGGCTGGTCGTCGCCGGTATCGCGGTCGTGGGCGCCACGGCGTTCGCGTGCACGAACCTGGCCACCCTGAACCTGAGCAGCGCCTCGGGCAACGCCGGTGAGACCCTCACCGCCACGGGGAGCTCGTTCAGGGTCGCCAAGGAGGGTCCGTCGGTCCCGGTGGTCCTCCACTGGAACGGTGCCGACGGAGCGGTGCTGGCCGAGTCGGTCCCCGACTCCGCCGGCAACATCTCCGCCACCTTCCAGGTGCCCGAGGGTGACGCCGGCTACTACGTGATCGTCGCCACCCAGCGCGACGCGGAGGGCGAGGACCAGTACGGCACGCCCGCTCGGGCGTCGTACCAGATCCTCGGGGCCGGCGGTGAGGCCGCCGCCCAGCAGCCCGCCACCGAGAGCCCGCTGGTCGCCAGCGAGCCCGGGTCTGACGCCGGGATCATCGCCCTGACCATCGGTCTGGGTGTCCTCGGCCTGGCCCTCTTCGGGGCTGGCTTCACCGCCTTCGCCCGTCAGGCCCGTCGTCGTGACGTGCCCGAGGCGGCGAAGGTCCGCAGCGACGACTGACCAGCCGAACCACAACACAACGACGCAGTCCGGACCGGGCGCCCCCGAGGGCGCCCGGTCCGCGCTCTCCGCCTACTCCCCCGGTGAGGCCGCTCCCCAGTACGAACCGGCCCACACGGCTCCGAGGACGGCGACCGCCACCCCCGGCAGGGCGTGGTACACCGTCGCCCCCACCGGCGCCTCGTCCCCGAGGGCCTGGGCGACCAGGGGGACGTGGGTGGCTACCATCCAGAACCCGGCGAGGAACACCACCAGCCCGGCCACCAGCAGCGCCGAGGCGGGACGGGCCAGCCGGGGCACGAGCGCCACCGCTGCCAGCGAGACCAGGAGGACGAGCGCGCCCGGCACGGCATGGTCGGCCACCTCGACCCTCAGCTCGGTGTTCAGCTCAGGCCCGCTGAAGGGCGGCAGGACCGCCCACACCCCCACCACCAGCCCCGCCACGCAGAGTCGCCGCCAGGTCCCCGAGATGGACCCGGGGCCAGCCGGGGCCGGTCGGGGGCGGCCCACCCGCTCGGTGCCCGGCGCCGGCCCTAGGCCGGCGCCGGCAGCAGGCCCTCGGCCAGGCTGACCAGGGCCCGCACGGCGGGGGCGTCGGGCGCGGTGTCGAGGGGCGCCAGCCCGTGGCGGTCGGCCTCCTCGATGGCCCGGTCGACAGGGACGGGGACCACCTCCTGACCGGGGAAGGCGGCCCTGATGGTGGCCAGGTCCTCCTCACCCTGGACGCGGCTGGCCACCACCACCACCCGGCCCAGGGACTTCTCCTCCACCAGGCCCACCGCCCTGACCCCGACCTCGATGGACTTGGGGGTGGGCTCCACCACGACCAGCACCGCGTCGACCTCCTGGTCGGCCAGGCGGGTCAGGGTGCCGATCCCGGCCTCGAGGTCGGCGATCACCGTCGTGGACCCGAACTCCACGCTCCCGAGCAACTGCTCGGGGGAGAGCCCGCATCAGGGACAGCCCGGCTCGGGGTTGTCGATCCTCGACACCACGGCCAGCCGCACCCCGTCGGGGGCGTCGGAGCCGAAGCGGTCGAGCAGCTCGTGCCAGCCCGGGGCGTGGCTCCCGTCGCCCTCGTCCAAGGCCTGGCGCATGGCCACCAGCCGCTCGGTCTCGTCGTCGCCCACGCCCAGCGAGATCCCGAGGTTGGGGTTCGAGTCGCAGTCCAGCGCGACAACGGCATGCCCGTGGCGGGCCAGGGTCCGCGCCACCACCGCCGAGGTGGTGGTCTTGCCCGAGCCGCCCTTGCCGACCACCGCGAACTTCATGTGACTCGCTCCTCGCACAGTCGATCCACCAGTGATTCTACCGCCCTCACCGCCGGGCAGGCCGGCGCCGCGTCGATGGGGGCCAGGCCCGCCCGCTCGGCCGCCCCCAGCTCGTCGTCGAAGGGGACGGCCGCCACCACCTCCAGGCCGGTGCGCTGGCCGATCCACCCGACGTCGGCCGGCTCCCGGACCTTGCTGGCCACCGCCAGGATGGCGTCGGGCGCCCGCTTGGCCAGGGCCAGCCGGGTGAGCCGCCGGGCCGACAGCAGCGACTTGGCCGAGGGCTCGGCCACGACGAGGATGACCCGGGCGTAGTCGCCCCAGCCGGCGAAGGGCTGGCGGGTCCCACCCGGCAGGTCGCCGATCAGGTGCCAGCCGCCCTCGGGCAGCTCCTCCACGATCTGGCGGAAGGCGAACTGCGAGCGCACCAGCGTCCCGACGTGGCCCCGGAGCTTGCCCAGCTGGAGGAAGCGGACGCCGTCGGGGCCCACCGCCGCGTACCGCTCGATGGCCTCGGCCGCGCCCAGGCCGGGGCGGAGCCGGAACCGGGGGCCGCCGTCCCCCTCGGCCCGCTCCACCACCGCCTCCTCGGGGATGGGGGCGTCATCGGCCTCGATCCCGAGCGAGAACGCCAGGCCCGGCATGGGGTCGGAGTCGACGGCCAGGACTGGCTCGCCCCGGCGGGCCAGGGCCCGGGCGAAGGTGCCGGCGATGGCCGACTTGCCCGAGCCCCCCTTGCCCACGAACGCCACCCTCACGGCGCCCCCGCCGCCCGGCGGGTGGTGGCCCACCACCCGCCCAGCGCCAGGATGCCCGCCACCAGCAGCCCGGCCACCACCGGCGGCCGGGCCAGGAGGGGGGTCGACGCAGGCTGGTCGATCACGGCGCCGAGCACGTCCTGGCGGCCGGTGGCCTCGGACCCCATCCGGGTGTCGGTCCACGCCGCCAGCGAGGCGCCGGAGCCGGCCACCAGGCCCAGGCGGGCTCCGAGGTCGGTGCCGTACTGCTCCCCGAGGGTGGGGCCGATGCGAGAGTCGAAGGAGGTCGAGGAGACCCGGAGGTTCTCGAACGAGCTCCCGCCGTCGTCGGAGGTGGCCAGGAAGGCGTCGGTGCCCACGTTCTCGGGGTCACGGCGGCGATCGTAGAAGAGGACGTCGACCCGGCCGTCGGGGGCCACCGCCGCCTTGGGCAGGTACTGGTCGGTCCCGTCGCCGACCGGGTTGTCGTTGACCCGGACGGCATCGGTCCAGGTCCCCCCGCCGTCGTCGGAGCGGCGGAGGAAGACGTCCTCGTCGCCGTTGCGGCCGTCGGCCCAGGCCACGTACAGCGTCTGGCCCGACCCTGCTGCCAGCGACGGGAACTCGGGCAGGAACACCAGGAAGCGCCTGGTCGCCACCACGTCGGACTCCAGCTCCACGCCCGCCGAGAACGACCGGCCACCGTCGTCGGAGCGGGTGACGACCAGGGCGAAGGGCTCCTCGGCCGGCGGCCCCTCCAGGTTCTCGAAGTCCCGCCGGTCACCCTTGAAGTCCTCGTAGAGGACCACCAGGTCGCCGTCACCGCCGACCACGGGGCTGGCCGCCCCCACCCGCTCCCGCTCGGCGTCGCTGACCGTCGCCGGCTCGGAGAACGTCTGTCCCCTGTCGGTGGAGCGGACCGCCACCACCCGGGCCGGCCCGACGAAGCGGAAGAGGCCCACCGCGTCGACCTGGACCCAGGTGACGTGGACGGTGCCGTCGTCACCCACCGCCAGGCGGGGCTGGAAGGTCAGCTCCCCGGCGACGCGGACCGGCTCCGACAGCGTGCGCCCCCCGTCGGTCGAGGTGGCCAGCCACAGGTTGGTGGGGACGTTGCCCTGCCCTTCGAGGTTGACGTACAGGACATAGAGCGTGCCGTCAGGCCCGAAGGCGGCGTCGGGCCCGAACGGGCAGGCCCGGCCCGGGGCCAGGGGGGCGGCGCAGGTGGGCACCCCGGGGGGGAGGGCCAGCTCGGTGGGTTGCCACGTGCTCCCCCCGTCGTCGCTCCAGTCCAGGCTGGCCGAGAAGCCGGGCCGGTCGATGCGGTGCACGACCACGACGTCCTCGGCCCGCCGGGGGTTGCGGGCCACGGTGGGCGAGTTGTGGACCTCGATCTGGCCGGGCTGGTTGACCAGGACGCTGGCGGCCACCTCGGTGTCCCGGTCGCCGGTCAGGAACACGATGGCGCCGGCCACCGCGCCGGCGCCGAGCAGGGCCGCAACCAGCGCCAGAGCGGTGCGCCTCACCACCTGCGACCTCCTCTCTCCCCAGCGTCGCGGGCGACCCTAGCCGGACCAGGCGCCGCCCGGCCGCCTCTGTCGACGGCGACCCGTCAGTATCGCGCCGGCAGGCCCGTTGACCGCGGCTCCGACCGCCGTGCCTCCCTGACCTGCTATCCACACCCCCGAGCGGTCACCGTTGCCGCGCCCTATACTCTGCCGCCAGCGTGGACCAGTAGGCCGTGTCGGCCGGAGGGGAAGGTGCCGGTGAGGCGCAAGACGATGCTCGTCGTGGTGGTCATGGCGGTGGTGGCGGTCGCCTGCGGCGGGGACGCCGAGGACTCCGCGACCCAGGCCGGGGCCACCAGCACCACCACCGCCGGCCCGGTGCGGGGAGGGACCCTGGTCGCTCCCGTCGACTCCGACCCGGGCCAGCTCAACCCGGCCATCACCACCAGCGGGGCCGTCCACACCGCCTCCGAGCTGATGTACAACGGCCTGGTCGAGCTGGACGCCGACCTGGAGCCCATCCCCGAGCTGGCCCGGTCGTGGGAGGTGGAGGAGGACGGCGCCGTCTACCGTTTCCGGCTGCGCGACGACGTCTTGTGGCACGACGGCCAGCCGTTCACGTCGGCCGACGTGAAGTTCAGCTTCGAGGAGGTCCTGCTCCAGTTCCACTCCCGGACCAAGGCCTCGGTGGGCTCGGCGCTGGAGTCGATCGAGACGCCCGACGACCAGACGGTGGTCTTCCGCTTCAAGCAGCCCTACGCCCCCTTCCTGCAGCAGCTCAACGTGACCGAGGCGCCCATCGTCGCCAAGCACGTCTACGAGGGCACCGATCCCGAGCAGAACCCCGCCAACCAGGAGCCGGTGGGGACGGGCCCGTTCCGCTTCGTCTCCTACCAGCCCGGCCAGGAGGTGGTGATGGAGGCCAACCGGGAGTACTTCAAGGAGGACCTCCCCTACCTGGACCGCGTGGTCATGCGGGTGATCCCCGAGAAGGGCAACCAGGTGGCGTCCCTCGAGGCGGGCGAGGTCGACTGGCTGTTCGGCGTGCCCGGCCCCGACCTGGCCCGCCTCGAGCAGGGCGGCGACTTCGAGTTCCTCCGGACCTCGGTGAACCCCGGCGGGGCCAACTGCATCATGACCGTCAGCTTCAACCTGGACAACCCGATGTTCGCGGACCGGGACGTGCGGGAGGCCCTGGCCTCGGGGCTGGACCGCCAGCAGTTCCTCGAGCGGGTCGAGTTCGGCCAGGGCCGGGTGGCCGAGGCGCCCATCCACAGCGGCATCCCCTTCGCCCACGCCGACGACCTGGACATGCCCAGCTTCGACCCCGAGGCGGCCCAGCGCCTGCTGGACGAGGCGGGCTGGGTGGCCGAGGACGGGGGCACCCGCTCCGCCCGGGGCGTGGAGGGGGTCCCCGATGGCACCCCGCTGGCGTTCCGGTTCCTGAGCTTCCCCACCTTCTCCCAGTACGGGGAGCTGGCCCGGGCCCAGCTGGCCCAGATCGGGGCGGACGTGACCCTGCAGACCCTGGAGCCGCCGGTCTTCGTCGAGACCGTCTTCACCCGGCGGGACTTCGACACCAACATCATCTCCTACTGCAACGCCACCGACCCCGAGATCGGCGTGCGGAGGATGTACATCTCCTCCAACATCGCGCCCATCCCCTTCTCCAACTCCTCCGCCTACCGCAACCCGGACGTGGACCGGCTCTTCGACCAGGCCCTCACCACCGTCGACCAGGACCAGCGCAGCGACATCTACCGCCAGATCCAGGAGACCCTGGTGGAGGACCTCCCCTACCTCTGGATGGTGGAGACCGAGGCCGTCCGGGCCCACCGGGCCGGCTGCCAGGGCTTCGGGGAGTCGGGGCACTTCGCCGAGACCGCGTTCTGTGAGACGTGACGCTCGGCTACCTCGGGTGGCGCCTCCTCCAGGTGGTGCCGACCGCGGCGGCGATCCTCCTGGCCGGCTTCCTGCTCATCCACCTGGCTCCCGGTGACCCGGTCCTGGCCCTGGCCGGCCAGAGCGGGGACGCCGCCTACTACGAGTTCATGCGGGAGCGGTTCGGCCTGGACGAGCCGCTCCCCGAGCAGCTGGTCACCTACGTGGCCAGGGTGGCGACCGCCGACCTCGGCGTCTCCTTCACCCAGGGCCGCCCGGTGGCCCAGATCATCGGCGAGCGGATCCCCGCCACCCTGCTGCTCAGCGTCACCGCCCTGGTGATCTCCACCGTGGGGGGGGTGGCCCTGGGCCTGTTCGTGGCCGCCCGCCCCCACGGCCTTCGGGACGCCGCCGTCACCAGCGCCACCCTGGGCCTGTACGCGGCGCCGGTGTTCTGGGTGGGCCAGGTGGCCATCCTCGTCCTGGCCCTGGGGCTGGGCTGGTTCCCGGTGCAGGGGATGACCTCGCCCGGCGGGGAGGCCACCGGGCTGGCAGCGGCCGCCGACGTGGCCCACCACCTGGTGCTGCCCGTCCTGGTCCTGGCGTCCCAGGAGATCGCGGCGGTGTCCCGCCTGACCCGGGTGGGCCTGATCGACGAGATGGGGCGGGACCACGTCCGCACCGCCTGGGCCAAGGGCCTCAGCGCGCCCCGGGTCATGGTCAAGCACGCCCTGCGCCGGGCCCTCCTGCCGGTGGTGACGGTGATCGGCGGCCGGGTGGGCCACCTGCTCTCGGGCGCCATCGTGACCGAGGTGGTGTTCGGCTGGCCCGGCCTGGGCCGGGTGCTCCTGGGCGCCCTCCAGGCCCGGGACACCCCGGTCGTGCTGGGCATCTTCCTGGTGGTCGCCTTCGCCGTGGTCATGGCCAACCTGGTCACCGACCTGGCCTACCGGTGGCTCGACCCCCGCATCCGCTACCGCTGACCGCACGGTGACGACGTTGACCGCCACCGACCCGGGCCCCGCTCCCATCAGCACCGAGCTCCCCGCTCCCCGCCTGGGGTCGGCCGCGGGCCGTCCCCGGCGGGGGGTGCTGCGCCGGCTGGTGCGCCGTCCCGCCGGGATCATCGGCCTAGTGATCACCGCTCTGGTCGTGGCGGTGGGCGTCCTCGCCCCCCTCCTGGCCCCCGCCGACCCCTTCGCCGTCGAGGGCCCCCCCCTGGCTCCCCCGTCGTGGTCGCACCCCATGGGTACCGACGGCCTGGGCCGGGACCTGCTGAGCGGGGTGATCCTCGGCGCCCGCACCTCTCTCATGGTGGCCGGCGGGGTGGGAGCGCTGGTGCTGGTGATCGGCGTGGTCGTGGGCACCCTCTCCAGCTACTGGGGCGGCCGGGCGGACGACGCCCTCATGCGGCTGACCGAGCTGTTCCAGGTGCTGCCCCGGTTCTTCCTGGCCATCGTGGTCATCGCCTTCTTCGGCCCGGGCCTGGACCGGGTGGTCCTGGTGCTGGGGCTGACGTCGTGGGCCCTGCTGGCCCGGGTCATCCGGGCCGAGGTGCTGTCGCTGAAGGAGCGGGAGTTCGTGGAGGCGGCCCGGTCCGCCGGCGCCTCCGACGCCCGGGTCATGGTCAGGGAGATCCTCCCCAACGCCCTCCCCGCCGGGGCCGTCTTCCTGGGCCTGGTGCTGGCCCAGGTGCTGCTGGTCGAGGCCAGCCTGGGCTTCATCGGGCTGGGCGACCCCAACGTGGTGAGCTGGGGCTTCCTGGCCAGCCAGGCCCAGCGGTTCCTGCGGGTGGCGTGGTGGCTGTCGGTGTTCCCCGGGCTGGCCATCGCCGTGGCGGTGCTGGGGCTGAACCTGCTCAGCGACGCCCTCACCGACGTGCTGGGGGGCTCGCGGTGACCGCCCGGGGGCCGGCGGCGCTGTCCATCCGGGACCTGGTGGTCGAGTTCGACACCCCCGGGGGCACGGTGCACGCCGTCGACGGGGTGAGCTACGACGTCCACCCCGGGGAGACGGTCGGGGTGGTGGGCGAGTCCGGCTGCGGCAAGACGGTGACGGTGCTGGCCGTGCTGGGCCTGGTCCCGAGGCCCCCGGGGCGGGTCGTCTCCGGCCAGGTCCTCCTCGCCGGACGGGACCTGCTGGGCCTGGGCCGCAAGGACCTCCGGGCGGTCCGGGGCCGGGAGGTGGCCATGGTCTTCCAGGACCCCCTGACCTCGCTCCACCCCGCCTACCGCGTGGGGCAGCAGGTGGCCGAGGCGGTGCGCGCCCACGACCGGGGCCTGGGCGCCCGGGCGGCGTGGGCCCGGGCGGTGGAGCTGCTGGAGGTGGTGGGCGTCCCCCGCCCCGCCGCACGGGCCCGGGCTTACCCCCACGAGTGGTCCGGGGGCATGCGCCAGCGGGCCATGATCGCCATGGCCATCGCCCACCGGCCCAGGGTGCTCATCGCCGACGAGCCCACCACCGCCCTCGACGTCACCATCCAGGCCCAGGTCCTCGACGTGCTGCGGGCGGCCCAGGCCGAGACCGGGTCGGCCACCGTGCTCATCACCCACGACCTCGGGGTCATCGCCGAGATGGCCGACCGGGTGGTGGTCATGTACGCGGGGCGGGTGGTCGAGGTCGGTGACGTGGAGAGCATCTTCTCAGCCCCCCGCCACCCCTACACCCAGGGCCTCCTGGCCAGCCTCCCCCGCCTCGAGGGGGAGGGCCAGCGGCTGTCGGCCATCCCCGGGGCCCCCCCGAGCCTCGTGGACCCCCCGCCGGGCTGCCCCTTCCACCCCCGCTGCCCTCTCCGCCGAGGCCGGGAGCGCTGCGTGGCCGAGCGGCCGGCACTGGCGGAGGTCGGCGGTGGTGGCCGCCGCTCGGCCTGCCACTTCGCCGCCGAGCTGGTCGGTGCCGGCGGCACGGGGGCCGGGCCGGCCCGGCGGGGACGGTGACCACGGCCGAGCTCGAGGCCGCCGCCCTCGCTCGGGCCGGGGAGATCCGACCCGAGGGCGACGAGCTGCTGGTGGTGGACGACGTGGTCACCTGGTTCCCCCCACGGGGGCGCCGGGGCGGCCGCGGCCCGGTGCGGGCCGTGGACGGGGTGAGCCTCTCGCTGCGGGCGGGGGAGGCGCTGGGGCTGGTGGGCGAGTCCGGCTGCGGCAAGTCGACCCTGGCGCGGACCATCGTCCGGCTGCTGGAGCCCACCGGGGGCCGGATCCTGTTCAAGGGCCAGGACATCACCCACCTCCGGCGCCGCCAGCTGGCGCTGGTCCGCCGCCAGCTCCAGATCGTCTTCCAGGACCCCTTCGCCTCCCTCAACCCCCGGATGACCGCAGGCCAGATCGTGGCCCAGCCCCTCCGCATCCACCACCGGTACCGCCTCTCGGGTGGGCGGCGGCGGGTGGGCGAGCTGCTGGAGCTGGTGGGCCTCGAGCCCGGCCACGCCGGGCGCTTCCCCCACGAGCTCTCCGGCGGGCAGCGCCAGCGCGTCGGCATCGCCCGGGCCCTGGCCCTCGAGCCCGAGGTGCTGGTCCTCGACGAGCCGGTCTCCTCCCTCGACGTGTCCATCCGGGCCCAGATCCTCAACCTCCTCCAACACCTCCGCGACGAGCTGGGCGTGGCCTACCTGTTCATCGCCCACGACCTCTCGGTCGTCCGCCACCTCTGCGACCGGGTGGCCGTCATGTACCTGGGCCGGATCGTGGAGATCGGTGACCGGGCCGCCATCTACCGGCACGCCACCCACCCCTACACCCAGTCGCTGCTCTCGGCGGTGCCGGTGCCCGACCCCACCCAGCGGGGCCGGCGGGGACGGATCGTGCTGAGGGGCGAGCTCCCCGACCCCACCGACCCCCCCTCTGGGTGCCGGTTCCGCACCCGGTGCTGGAGGGCCACCGACCGCTGCACCGAGGTCGAGCCGGCCCTGGTCGACCGCTTCGGGCACGGCCACCCCTGCGCGTGCCTGTTCGCCGACCCGGAGGTGGGTGAGGGGGGTGAGGGCTGACCGGCGGGTGCGGGAACCCGGGCCCGACTACGACCTGACCCAGGTCACGTACCCCTCGCCGTCGTAGGCCTTGGCGACGATCAACGTCGTGCGCTCGGCCAGCGTCTCGAGCGTGGCCAGCGTGCAGTTGCTGAAGACGAAGGCCGCCCCGGCGGCGGAGGGCAGCGACGTCACCACGCAGTTGAGCACCCACGAACTTGCTCGCGTCATGACGGAACGCACGTCGGCCGGCTGCTGGGCGCTGGCCTCGGCCCAGTGGTACACCTCCTCCCCGTAGCAGAACACGCCCTTCGGGTCCCGACGGATCGCCAGATCGGTGCATCCGGCAGAGGCGTTCTCGGCGACGAAGATACCCGGGCCACGTGTCACGACGTGTTGGCGGACCACCTGCTCGACGCAACGCTTGGAGGCTTCCAAGCTCGCCACACCACCGTGGATGAAGTCCGTCACCTGTCCCCGGTCGGTGCCCTCCGGCAGGTAGGTGAAGCACTCACCCTCGGCGAGGTCCACCGTCTCGAGCAGCAGCCTCCCGAGCGTCCGTCCCCCTTCGCGAAGCGACGACCGCACCAGGTCCTTCCCCGCCGCCCCGAGCGGTATCCTCCTGTACTCGGCAGCGCCGGTGCCCTTCCCGTCCGTCATCTTCGCTTTCGCTCTCGCCGCCCCGTCCGGCCACTCCCGGCCCGGGCCGGACGGACGCTACAGGGCTTTGTGTGCGGGGAGCCGGCCCTGGTCGGGTCGGGCGCGCACAAGGTCGGCCCGGGCGGGAACACGCACCACCGTGCCAGACTGACGTGCATGACCGCCCCCGCTCGGCTCTCCCTCGTCACCCTGGGCGTCATCGACGTCGCTCGATCAACGGAGTTCTACGAACGGCTCGGCTGGCCGCTGTCATCGGCGTCAGTGCCGGGAGAGGTCAGCTTCCTGCGGACGGCCGGGGGAATCCTGGCGCTCTGGGGTGCCGGCGATCTGGCGGCAGACGTCGGACTGACGAACGCGACGTCACCCGGGTTCCGAGGTGTCTCCCTCGCCATCAACTGCGACAGCCGGGAGCAGGTCGATGACACGCTCCGGACTGCAGAGCACGCTGGGGCCGCCGTCCTGAAGCCAGCCCAGGTCACCGAGTGGGGCGGCTACGGGGGGTACTTCGCCGATCCCGACGGGCACCTATGGGAAGTGGCCCACAACCCTGCCTGGCCCATTGGCCACGACGGCCGCCCGGTACTGCCATAGCATGCTGCCACCCGAGAGCCGGGGCCGGCTCGAGGCTCGTGGGGAACCAAGAAGGAGCACGGTCGACACGGAGGGGGGATCGATGTCCAGCTGGAAGCGATCGTTCTCGATCTTGGCAGCGCTGGCGCTGGTGGCGGCCGGCTGCGGCGACGATGACGACGGCGGCGGCGCCACCGGCACGAGCACCACGGCTGAGGATGCTCCGGGCACGACCGCAGCCGAGGGTGAGGCTCAGGCGGTCACCGTCGTGGGCACCGACTACGAGTTCACCGAGGCGCCCGACGAGCTGTCGGCGGGCGTGGTCGACCTGAGCTTCGAGAACGAGGGCGAGGTCCGCCACGAGGTGGCCCTGGTGGAGATCGGCGACACGTCGCTCGAGCAGCTCCTGGAGGACTTCCCGCCGGTGCTGGAGGGTGGTCCCCTCCCCGCCTATGCCGAGAACGTGGCGGCACCGATCGATATCGCCGGCGGCGAGTCGGCCGACGTGACCTTCACCGTGGCCGAGGGGACCTACGCCTTGATCTGCGCCCTGGACGGCGACGCCGAGGCCGCCGCCACGTCGACCACCGCCGAGTCAGGCATCGGAGAGGGCGAGGCGGAGGAGCCGTCGGGCCCACCGCACTTCGCCCGTGGCATGGCCCAGACCCTGACCGTGGGCCCGGGAGACCCCGATGCCGAGCTGCCCGAGGCGGACGGCACCATCACCGCCGTCGACCACGGCTTCGAAACCGACATCGAGGCCGGTGACAGCACCGTGACCTTCCTCAACACCGGGCCCGACGAGATCCACTTCGCCAGCGTTAGCGTCTTCCCCGAGGGCACCGACGTCGCCGCCGCCGAGGAGGCCTTCAAGGCGCTGCTCCAGTCCGGGGAGGACGCCCCGCCGCCCGAGGGGGTGCCGCTGCCGGAGGACGTGGGCTTCAGCGGCGTCTTCAGCGCCGGCCTGGGCAGCAACTTCGAGCTGGCCGAGGGAAGACAGTTCGAGTCGGGCCGGACCTACCTCCTGGCCTGCTTCATCCAGGACCGCTCCGGTGGCCCGCCCCACGCCGTCGCCTACGACATGTACGAGGCGTTCACCGTCGGATAGCCACGTCGGGCCTGCCCGGTCAGCCCAGCCACTCGGACAGCCGGTCCGCCTCGTAGGCCGCCTTGCGCTCGAAGTTCGCCTCGGTCGCCTCGGTCAGCCGGACATCGGGCGCCGGCTCGGCGAAGAAGTCCCCCTCCAACATCCCCACCAGCCGGCCGGGGAGCTCGAGGAAGCACATCCCGTGGCCGTCGAGCTCGCCCCCCTCGCCTCCGTACAGGTCGCTGGCGATGTTGCGGGCCGCCACCCGCCCCTGCGCCGCGGCGAACACGCCGGCCTTGGGGAGCTGGCCCGTGGCGGTGGGGACGCTCGTGCAGTCGCCGACCGCGTACACGCCGCCGTGGGCAGTGCGCAGGGTGGTGCGGTCCGGCTCTATGAACCCAGATGCCCCGACGAGAGCGCTCGCCTCCACGACGGGGGGGACCTTCTCGGCGGGGACGGCGAGCAGCACCGAGTAGTCGAGCTGCTCCCCCGTCCGGAACCCCAGCGTGGGGCGATCCCCCTCGACCCCGGACACCACATGCCGGTCCAGCAGGCCGATGCCCCGATCGGCGAGGTAGCCGGCGACCACACGGCTGGCATCGGGTCCCGCCGCCGGCAACGTCATCGGCTGGGGCGTCACGAGATCGACGGCGACGTCGTCGCGGACGCCTCTTCGGCGCAGCCGGTCATCGACGATCAGCGCCGCCTCGTACGGCGCCGGCGGGCACTTGAAAGGACCGCCGAGGATGGCGACGACGACGCGCCCGGACGTGACCCCGTCGAGGGCGGCGTGCGCGGTGGGAAGGTCCCCGGCGTCATAGAGGTTGTAGCCCCCGCCCGCGGCGAGGACATCGAGGTGCCCGGGCGAGGGGACGGTGCCCAGCGCCACCACCAGGGCATCTCCTGTCAGGTCTCCTGAGGTCGTCGAGGCGGAGACCGACGTCGGGTCGATCGCGCCCACCTCGGCGTGGAGGAAGCGGATCCCGCGGTCGGCGAGGGCGGCCAGCGGGCGGGTGCCCTGATCGAGCGGACGGAGGCGGGCGAGGTCCCACAGCTTGGCGAACCCCATGAAGAAACGGTCCGAGGCCGACACGACCACGATCTCGTCGCCGCTGGGCAGGGTCGACCGCAGCTCCGAGGCCGCCGCCAACCCGCCGAACCCGCCCCCCAGGATGAGGACACGTGCCATTGGGCCGACGTTAGCGAGGCGGGGGCGCCCGCGACGCCGCGGCGCCGCCGCACGGCCGGACCTACAGTGGCGTCATGGCGTCGGATCCGGCGGAGGTGATGCGCTTCCTGGGCCGGAACTCGAAGCGGATCGCAGTCTCGGCCGTGGGAGCCGTCCTCGTCTTGGCCGGCGCGGCCATGCTCGTGCTGCCCGGGCCCGGGATCCTGGTCGTCGCCATCGGCTTCGCCGTGCTCGGGACCGAGTACGCCTGGGCCGCCGCCGCCCTCGAACGCACCAGGAGGACTGCGGACCAGGCCGGACGTACCGCCGGCCGGACGGCGAGAGGGGCCTTCCGCTCCGTCGGCCGTCGTGTCGGCCGATCCCGACGACCCCCGCCCTGACCGGCCGGCGGCGACACGGTCGACGTGATCAGACGCGCTCGGTCGCCGACCGGCTAGCCGGGCAGGGCCCCGGAGACGACCGCCGGCCGCTCGGAGACCACCACGCCCGGCGCCGCCTCGTCGGTGAGGGCCAGGCCCAGCACCCCGGGGAAGGCCTTGAACGCCACCACGTCGGGGTCGGGCCCCAGCAGCCCGAGGGAGACCTGGCGCTCGCCGAGATCGGCCCACAGCTGATAGGTGCGCCCCTCGGCGAGGGGGGGCAGCGGCGCCGCCGACACGAACCCCCGCCCGTCTGCGGTGACAAGGGCCTTGATCTTGAGCTCCTGGTCGGCGGAGGCCAGCTGCACCAGCCTGGCGTCGGGATCGGCCAGGGCCGACTGGAAGGCGCTGCTCACGCCGTCGGTCGCCAGCAGCTCGCTCAGCTCGTCGACCCGCCGGTCCTGGTTGCGCACCTGCACGGCCAGCACCGCGATCACCGCCGCCGCCGCCGTCATCACGACGGCGACGACGCGGGCCCCCCACGACCGCCGCCCCCGTCCGCCGGCAGGGGGCCGGGCCGGCGACACCGGCGCCCTGGCCAACGACAGCGCCGGCGGTGCGTCGTCGAGGGCCTCGGCGATGCGGCTCCACAGGCCCTCTGGAGCCGGCGCCCCGCTGTGGGCCAGCAGGGCGGCCACCTCGCGGTGGACCTCGACCTCCCCCCGGCAGCGAGCGCAGACGGACAGGTGGGCCCCGACGACAGCTCGCTCGTCGTCCTCGACGGCGTCGAGGGCATAGGCCCCGAGGAGCGCCTCGATCTCGGCGTGGTCAAGGTGAGGGGTCACGGACGACCTCCCACGTCAGCGTCGCTGAGGACGGTGCGCATGCGACGCAGGCCGGTTCGGATCCTACTCTTCACCGTACCCTCGGGCTGGCCCAGGACGGTGGCCACCTCCCGGTAGGTGCGACCCCCGAAGTAGGCCAGCTCGATGGCCCGCCGCTCCTCGACGGGGAGGTCGGCCACCGCCTCCCGCACGTGGTCGGCCACGGCCATGTCCCACACCTCGTGCTCGAGGTCGTAGCCGCCCTCGGCCCGACGCCGGTGCTCCCTGGTCTCCCGCTGGCGGCGGGACTGCTCGGCCCGTATCAGGTCGACGGCGCGGCCGTGGCACTGGGCCAGCAGGTAGGAGCGCAGGCTGCCGCGGTCGGGGTCGAACTTCTCGGGGGCGTCCCACAACCGCAGGAACACCTCTTGGACCACGTCCTCGGCCAGAGCCTGATCGGCCAGCAGGCGGCGGGACAGGGCGAACACCGCCCCGGCGTGGCGGCGGTAGGCCTCGGCCAGCGCCTCCTCCCGCCACCGGGCGATGGCGACGACCAGCGCTGCGTCGCTGGCCTGGCCCAGATCCCCGGTGGCCACCATCGCTGCGGTGTTCGGAGCCGGTGCCGGCCCGGATGCCGAGGGGCTAGCGCCCCCCGCTGGGGGCGGGGGCGAGCCCGGCCCGCCGGTCCCGGTGGAGGGTGATGAGGCTGCCGGCCAGCATGACGTCGACCTGGCGGCGGCTCAGGGCGTGGCGGACGGTGAAGGAGCGGTCGGAGGTGCGGTTCTCCACGACCAGCTCGTCGCCGGCGCGGATCCGCTCGGCCACGCCGGGCAGGTGGAGCTCGTCGCCCTGGTCGACGGCGCCGTAGTCGGCGGGGTCGGCGAAGGTGAGGGGCAGGACCCCGAAGTTGACGAGGTTCTGCCAGTGGATCCGGGCGAACGAGACCGCCAGCACGGCCCGGAGGTTGAGGTAGCGGGGGCCCAGGGCGGCGTGCTCGCGGCTGGAGCCCTGCCCGTAGTTGGCGCCGGCGACGATGAGGTGGCCGCCGTCGTCGCGCACCGCCAGGGCCCGCTCGCTGTAGGACTCGTCTAGCTGCCAGAACGCCCACTGGGCGATGGCGGGGATGTTGCTGCGGAACGGCAGGACCTGGGCCCCGGCGGGCATGATCTCGTCGGTGGAGATGTCGTCCCCCACCTTGAGCAACACCGGCCCCCCGATGTCAGCCGGGAGCGGCTCGACGTCGGGGAGCGAGGCGATGTTGGGCCCCTTGACCAGCTCCACCCCGAGGTTCTCGTCGCCCGGCAGGGGCGCCACGAGCATGTCGGTGTTGACGTAGCTGGCGGTGGGCTCGCGGAAGCGGGGGTAGTCCCAGCCGAGCGTCCGGGGGTCGGTGATGACCCCGGTGAGGGCCGACGCCGTCGCCGTCTCGGGGCTGCACAGGTACACCTTGTCCTCCCTGGTGCCCGAGCGGCCGGGGAAGTTGCGGGGCATGGTCCGCAGGCTGATCTGCTGGGTGGCGGGGGCCTGGCCCATGCCGATGCAGCCCATGCAGCCCGACTGGTGGACCCGGCCGCCGGCGGCGATCAGGTCGAGCAGGTAGCCCTCCGCCGCCAGGGTCTCCAGGGTCTGGCGGGACGTGGGGTTGATGTCGAGGCTGACCCGGTCGGGGGTCTGGCGGCCCCGGACCATCATCGCCGGCACGGCGAAGTCCCGAAGGCCCGGGTTGGCCGAGGAGCCGAGCACGGCCTGGCCGATCTCGGCGCCCGCCACCTCCCGTACCGGCACCACGTTCCCGGGGCTGGAGGGGAGGGCGATCAGCGGCTCCAGCACGGACAGGTCGATCTCCTCGGTGATGTCGTAGGCGGCGTCGGCATCAGCCACCAGCTCCACCCAGTCCGAGCCCCGGCCCTCGGTGGCGAGGAACCGGCGGACCTCGCCGTCGCTGGGGAAGACGGTGGACGTGGCTCCCAGCTCCGCCCCCATGTTGGCGATGACGTGGCGGTCCATGGCCGACAGCCCGGCCAGGCCGGGACCGTGGTACTCGAGCACGCGGCCCACGCCACCGTGGACCCCGTGTCGCCGCAGCATCTCGAGGATCACGTCCTTGGCGCTGACCCAGTCGGGCAGCTCCCCCACCAGCCGCACCCCCCAGATCCGGGGCATGGTCGTGTAGTAGGGCTCGCCCGCCATGGCCATGGCCACCTCCAACCCCCCGGCGCCGATGGCCAGCATGCCGATGGAGCCGGCGGCGGGGGTGTGGCTGTCCGAGCCCAGCAGGGTCTTGCCGGGCACCCCGAAGCGCTGCATGTGGACGGGGTGGCTGACCCCGTTCCCGGGCTTGGAGTACCACACCCCGAAGCGCTGGGCGGCGCTTCGCAGGAACAGGTGGTCGTCGGCGTTCTTGAAGTCGGTCTGGAGCAGGTTGTGGTCGACGTACTGGGCCGACAGCTCGGTCCGCACCCGGTCCAGGCCCATGGCCTCCAGCTCCAGCATCACCATGGTGCCGGTGGCGTCCTGGCAGAGGGTCTGGTCGATGCGCAGGCCGATCTCGCTGCCGGGGGCCATGTCCCCGTCGAGGAGGTGGGAGGCGATGAGCTTCTGCGCCACGTTGCGGCCCATGGTCGGCAACCTACCGCCCGATGGCGGGGACCCGCACGCTGGGACCCGGGCCGAGGAGCGGCTGGAGCCCGAGCCCTAGGAGCCCGACTCGCCCTGCTTGGAGATGACGTGGTCGATGAGGCCGTACTCCTTGGCCTGCTCGGCGGTGAACCACCGGTCCCGGTCGGAGTCGGCCACGATCTGGTCCACGGTCTGGCCGGAGTGGAAGGCGATGCGCTCGGCCATGACCCGGCGGATGTAGCTCATCTGCTCCGCCTGGATGGAGATGTCGGCGGCCTGGCCCCGCACCCCGCCGGAGGGCTGGTGCATCATGATCCGGGCGTGGGGCAGGGCGTAGCGCTTGCCCGGCGCCCCTGCGCACAGCAGGAACTGGCCCATCGACGCCCCCAGCCCCATGCAGATGGTGGCCACGTCGGGCTTGACGAACTGCATGGTGTCGTAGATGGCCATGCCCGAGGTGATGACCCCGCCCGGGCTGTTGATGTACAGCCAGATGTCCCTGGTGTCGTCCTGGCCCTGGAGCACGAGGAGCTGGGCGATGACCATGTTGGCGATGGCGTCGTCGATCTCGCTGCCGAGCACGACGATGCGTTCCTTGAGCAGCTGGTTGAAGATCTCCGTCTGCGGTCCCCCCGCCTCCTTGGCGGTGGGGACGGCCAGACCGGGGACCGGGCCGGGCATCAACGGCTGCATCGCACTCCTCTCGGTGGGTCGCAACGGGTGCGAGGCTACCCGGATCACCCGCCGCTCCGGAGCGGGACCGGCCCCTCACCCCGGCGGCGGCAGCAGGCGGATGCCCAGCTCACGGAGCGTGCCGGGGTCGACGGCAGCGGGCGCGCCGGTGAGGGGGTCCGACCCGGACTGGGTCTTGGGGAAGGCGATCACCTCCCGGATGTTCTCCTCGCCGCAGAGGACGGCGACCAGCCGGTCGAGGCCGGCGGCGAAGCCACCGTGGGGTGGGGCGCCATGGGAGAAGGCGTCGAGCAGGAACCCGAAGCGGGCCCGGGACTCCTCCTCGGAGATGCCCAGGGCCGCGAACACCTGGGCCTGGACGTCGGCCCGGTGGACCCGCATGGACCCCGAGCCCAGCTCCCACCCGTCCAGGACCAGGTCGTAGGACTGGGAGCGCACGGCCAGGGGGTCGGTGCCCAGCAGGTCCAGGTCGTCAGGGTGGGGCATGGTGAAGGGGTGGTGGGCGGCCAGGGGGACGCCGGCAGGGTCCCGTCCCTCGAACAGCGGGAAGTCGACCACCCACACGAAGCGGTGGGGCCCGCCGGCAGCCACCGGCGGGCGGCCCAGCTCCAGGCGGAGCTGGCCCAGGACCGCCGTGACCACCGGCTCCTCGTCAGCGACCACCAGGCAGAGGTCCCCGGCCTCGGCGCCGAGGGCACCCACCAGGCCGGCCCGCTCGGGATCGGAGAGGTGCCGTGCCACCGGCGAGTCGAGGGCCCCGGCCGGGCCCACCCGGGCCCAGACCAGGCCCTTGGCCCCCAGCTCCTGAGCCCGGGCGGCCAGGCGGTCGAGGCGGGACCGGCCCAGCCCCGCCTTCCCGGGCACCCGGATGCCCCTGACCGAGGGCGCCCCTGCCAGCGCCCGGAACCCGGTGGTGGCGAAGACGGCGTCCAGGCCCACCAGCTCGGGACCGGCCCGCAGGTCGGGCTTGTCGGTCCCGTAGCGGGCCATGGCGTGGTGCCAGCTGATGCGGGGGATCTCGCCGGGCCGCTCGCCCGTCGCCGCCTCGGCGGCGTCCCGGACCGCCTCGGACACCACGTCCAGCACCTCGTCCTGGGTCACGAAGGAGGCCTCGATGTCCAACTGGGTGAACTCGAACTGGCGGTCGGCCCGCAGGTCCTCGTCGCGCAGGCAGCGGGCGATCTGGTAGTAGCGGTCCATCCCCCCCACCATGAGGAGCTGCTTGGCGATCTGGGGGCTCTGGGGCAGCACGTAGAAGCGCCCGGGCTGGAGGCGGGAGGGGATGACGAACTCCCGGGCCCCCTCAGGTGTGGGCGTCCACAGCAGGGGCGTCTCCACCTCCACGAACCCCTGGCGGTCCATGGCCGCCCGCAGCGCCGCGGTGACGGCGGCCCGGACCCGCAGGTTGCGCTGCATGCGACCTCGCCGCAGGTCGACGTAGCGGTGCCGCAGGCGCAGGACCTCGTCGGCCTCCACCGCGTCGGCGAGGGGGAAGGGCGGTGGCCGGGCCGGGTTGAGGACCGCCACGGTGCAGTCCCCGATCTCCACCTCGCCGGTGGCCAGATCGGGGTTGGCGGTGCCCTCGGGACGGATCCGTACCGTGCCGGTGACCTGCACGACGTACTCCGAGCGGAGGTCGTGGGCGCCATCCACCACGCACTGCACCACGCCGGTGTGGTCCCGGAGGTCGACGAAGGCCAGGTGCTCGCCGTGCTGGCGGCGGCTGGCCACCCAGCCACAGACCGCTGCCCGGCGCCCTGCGTCGGACCGACGGAGCTCCCCGCAGAGATCGGTGCGCAGACGGGGGCTGGTCCCCGAGGACCTCACCGGGCCAGCCGCCGCCGCACCGCGGCCACGACCTGGTCCCGGGTCACGGTGTCCTGCTCGCCGGCCCCCCTCAGGGCGCGGACCGTCACGGTCTCCTTGGCCACCTCCTCCTCGCCCACTATGAGGGCCAGGCGAGCGCCGGAGCGGTCGGCCAGCTTCATCTGGGACCGCATGGAGCGGCCGTCGAAGGCGCGGTCGGCACCGATGCCGGCCCGGCGCAGGGCGGTGGTGAGCTGGCTGGCCACCTGGCCTCCGGCGATGTCGACGACCCAGACCTCGACCGGCGACGGGGGGGGCGGGAACGCACCCTCGGCGTCGCAGGCCAGCAGGGTCCGCTCGATCCCGAGGCCGAAGCCGACGCCGGGGGTGGGCGGACCGCCCAGGGCCTCGACCAGCCCGTCGTAGCGGCCCCCTGCCGCCACCGTGCTCTGGGCGGCGGCCAGGGCCGGGGCCTGGAGCTCGAAGGTGGTGCGGGTGTAGTAGTCGAGGCCCCGGACCAGGCGGGCGTCTAGCCGGGCCGCCACTCCCAGCTCACCCAGGCCGGCACGCACCCGCTCGAAGTGCTCGGCGCAGGCCCGGCACAGGGCGTCGACCAGCCGGGGGGCGTCAACGGTGGCCTCCCGGCAAGCGTCGCGCTTGCAGTCGAGCGCCCGCAGGGGGTTGGCCGCCACCCGCTCCCGGTGGTCGTCGCAGAGCCCCTCCCGCCGGGGCCCGAGGAACCGCGCCAGCCCGGCCAGGTAGGCGGGCCGGCACGTCTGGTCCCCCATGGAGTTGACCAGCAGGGCCACCTGGCCCAGGCCCAGGTCGGCGAGCAGGTCCCACGCCAGGGTCACGACCTCGACGTCGAGGTCGGGGTCGGCCGAGCCCAGGGCCTCGATGCCCACCTGGTGGTGCTGGCGGTAGCGGCCGGCCTGGGGGCGCTCGTAGCGGAAGCTGGGCGTGGCGTACCACACCTTCCAGGGGAGGGGGGGGCGGCGCTGGACGAAGGCCCGGGCCACCGGTGCCGTCCCCTCGGGGCGCAGGGCCAGGCGCCGGCCGCCCCGGTCCTCGAAGACGTACATCTCCTTGCCCACCACGTCGGTCTCCTCACCCAGGCGCTGGAAGACGCCCACCTCCTCGAAGAGCGGGCTCTGGAGCAGCCCGTAGCCGGCCCGCCCGGCAGCCTGGGCGAAGCGGGCCACCAGCGACTGCCACCGGCCCGACTCGGGCGGTGCTACGTCGTGGGTGCCGATGGGGGCCTGGAACGGGGCGGGGGACACCGATCGCCGAGGCTATCGGCGGTCGGTCGACCCCGCGGCCTCGGCGGCCGTCACCGCCGGCCGGGGAGCACCCGGTAGGCGTCGTAGACCGAGTCGATGCGGCGGATGGTGGTGAGCAGGGAGTCGAGGTGGGCCGGGTCGGCCAGCTCGAAGTCGAAGCGCATCCGCGAGATGCGGTCGGTGCCGGTCTGGGTGGAGCAGGCCAGGATGTTGACCCGGTTGTCGGAGAAGGTGGCCGACACGTCCCGCAGCAGCCGGGCCCGGTCCAGCGCCCGCACCTCGACCGACACCACGAACACCCCCCCGCCCCGGTCCTGGTCCCACTCCACCTCTATGAGTCGGTCGCCCTGGTGGCCGGCCAGGGACACGGCGTTGGCGCAGTCGGCTCGGTGCACCGACACGCCCCGCCCCCGGGTGACGAAGCCCATGATCTCATCACTGGGCACGGGGGTGCAGCACCGGGCCAGCCGCACCATGACGTCGTCGAGGCCCTCGACGTGCACCCCGGCGGTGGGCGGCCGCCGCCTCGGGGTCCTGGCCGTGACCGGGACCTGGTCCTCGCCCTGACCGCTGCGCAGCACCCGGGCCACCCGCTCCGCCACCGACACGGCCTGCTGGTTGCGCTCACCGATGGCCACGTGGAGGGCGTCGAGGTCCCGGTACCCGAGTGTCTGCGCCACCTGGGCGAGGACCGGTGTCGACCTCACCGTCGGCACCGGCAGGCCCTGGCGGCGGAGCGCCTTGGCCAGCTCCTCGCGGCCCGTCTCCATGGCGTCCTCCCGCCGCTCCCGCGAGAACCACTGGCGGATCTTGTTGCGAGCGCGGGGGGTGGCCACGATCGACAGCCAGTCACGGGATGGCCCCCGCTCCAGCTTGGACGTGAGGACCTCGACCGTCTGGCCCGACCGCAGCTTCGAGTCGAGGGGCTGGAGCCGGCCGTCGACCCGGGCACCGATGCAGGCATGGCCCACCTCGGTGTGGATGGCGTAGGCGAAGTCGATGGGCGTGGCCCCGTCGGGAAGGGTGATCACCTTGCCCTTGGGCGTGAAGACGAACACCTCGTCGTGCTCGAGGTCGATCTTCAGGGTCTGCATGAACTCCTGGGGGTCGCTGGTCTCGGACTGCCAGTCGACGATGTGGTGGAGCCAGGCGACGTCGGCGGCGCTGAGATCGTCCTTGTAGGCCCAGTGGGCGGCCACGCCGTACTCGGCCCGCCGGTGCATCTCCCAGGTCCGGATCTGGACCTCCAGGGCCTTGCCCTGGGGACCGACCACGGTGGTGTGAAGCGACTGGTACAGGTTGAACTTGGGCATGGCGATGTAGTCCTTGAACCGCCCCTGCACCGGCCGCCACATGGCGTGGATGGAGCCGAGCGCGCCGTAGCAGTCCTTCACCGAGTCGACGATGACGCGCACGCCGACGAGGTCTTGCACGTCGTCGAAGCCCTTGCCCCGCACGATCATCTTCTCGTAGATCGACCAGTAGTGCTTCGGCCGCCCGCTCACCTCGGCTGTGATCCCGAGCTCCGCGAGACGGACGCGCAGCTCCCTCACGACCCCTGCGAGGTACTGGTCGCGCTCGGGTGACTGGGTCGCGACCATCTGCTCGATCTCCGCGTACCGCTTCGGGTGGAGCACCGCGAACGCGAGGTCTTCGAGCTGCCACTTCACGTCGGCGATACCGAGGCGGTGCGCGAGAGGCGCATAGATGTCGAGCGTCTCCTGGGCGATGCGCTGCTGCTTCGCCTCTGGGAGCGACGCGATGGTGCGCATGTTGTGCAGCCGATCGGCGAGCTTGATGAGGAGGACTCGGATGTCCTTCGCCATCGCCACCAACATCTTGCGGAGGGTCGCGGATTGCTGCTCCTCCTTGGTGTCGAACTGGAGGCGGTCGAGCTTGGTGACGCCGTCGACGATGGCAGCCACGTCGGCGCCGAACCGTGCGTCGAGATCAGGACCGGTGAGGGCGGTGTCCTCGACCGCGTCGTGGAGCAGGGCGGCCGCGACGGTGACGTCGTCGAGGCCGAGGTCGGCGAGGATCATGGCGACGCCCAGGGGATGGGCGATGTAGGGCTCCCCGGAGCGGCGAACCTGCTCGGCGTGGGCGGTCCGGGCGACGGCGAACGCCTGCTCGATGAGCTGGGTGTCGGCCCGCCGGTGGCGCCCGCGGAAGGCCGCCACCAGAGGCGCGATCTCGACGTCGACCTGGTGGCGGCGCCACGGCAGCACGGAGCGACGGTCGGGGCGGAGCTCGACGCGCGGCTCGGTGGTGCTCACCAGATCACCAGTCTACCGGCGCAGGCCGGGCGCCCGGCTCACTCGCGCGTTCACCGGCGCTTTCGGCGGCGCTGCTGGCGCGGCCGGGGCGGCCGGGAAG
>JBOGHU010000136.1:0-28876 GCA_050742255.1 Acidimicrobiales bacterium | reverse complement strand
CCGCTGGCCCGTGACCGGAGAGCGCCGGGGGGTGGCCCTGGGGGCCCGGGGGGGGCACCAGGGGCCACCAACCCGTCCTCCGGTCACCCGACGTCGCTCACCGCTGGCCCGTGACCGGAGAGCGCCGGGGGGTGGCCCTGGGGGCCCGGGGGAGCCCGGCGGAGAGGGCCGGGGGGTGGGCCCGGGGGTCCCGCCGAAGTGACCGAGAGGGCTCCCGCCGGTGCGACCCCTACGGCGCCGCCTCGGGCGAACTGGCGGCCCGGACCGCGCCGGTCTGGCGCCGCAGCACCACGAAGGTGACCGAGAGCGCCAGCCCGGCGCCGAGCAGTGCGCCGATGAGCCCCGCCACGAGGTTCCCGCCGTCAACTCCCCTCCCCTGAGCCCGCCCGAAGGAGACCAGGCTGGAGTAGATGTCCTGGGCGGCGGTGTCGGCGTTGCCGTTGCGGGTGTCGGACCATGCCACCAGCGCCCCGTCGGCCGACGAGCTGATCGACACCGGCACGACCACGAAGTACTCAGGGTTCCAGGTCCCGATGGTCCGGTCGATGCCCACGTCGTTCACCCGGACGTTCGGAGACCAGCCCACCCCGGCGTCGGAGGAGCTGGACGCGTAGACGCTCTGGGTCTTCCCCAGGTTGCTGCCCAGCCCCAGGGCCGTCTCCCCCTCCTCGGGGACGGGAGGCGGGTAGGGGTCGTCCCGGAAGTCGTACCAGGCCACGTCGACACGGCCCCCCGGACCGAGGGACATCTGGGGGTAGTACTGGCCGACCCGGTTCCCCGCGCGGTCGTCGTTCAACCGCACCGGCTCGCTCCAGGCCCGGGCATCCTCGGAGCGGGACCAGAACACGTCGAGGTCGCCGTTGCGGTTGTCGTGCCAGGCCACGTAGAACATCTCCCGTTCCCCGTCGTGGAGGGGGACGGGCTCGCTGGCGTCATCGACGGAGGCGATCTCGGTCTCCTCCCAGGTCCGACCGCCGTCGGTGGAGACGGCGCTGTACAACCTCGTCACCGGCGGTGTGGGCGGCGCCGGGGCGCCCGGCGGCGTGCGGGGCGCCGACTCCCGGTAGAACGAGTAGAGGCGACCGTCCACGACCAGGGGACGGGGACCGTCGAACCCGATGTCCTTGTCCAGCATCATGAAGGGCTCGCCGAAGGTGGCGCCCCCGTCCTCGGAGACGGCCATCCAGGGCCGGGTGGGCCGGCGCTCCCTGCCGGGAACGGACGGGAACGAGCGACGCCACATGGCGTAGACGCGCCGGGGGTCGTCCCGGTCGATGGCGAGGTGGGCCACGAAGTTGACCTCGACCTCGGCGGGGGACGTGGCCTTGGGACCGGCGTGCACGACCCCGGTCTCGAAGGACCGGCCCCTGTCACTCGAGCGGCCCAACAGGACGCTCCTGGTCCCACCGGCAGCGGGGTCGTTGGCGGCGAAGAGGTAGAAGATGGTCCCGTCGGCGCCCTGCTGGAGCTCGGTGCGGACGTTCTGGGGCTGGGCCGAGCCGAAGCTGCAGTTCGTGTACGGCTCGAGCCGGGGCGCGCCCTCGCTCTCGGACCAGCTGGCGCCACCGTCTGTCGACAGGTAGAAGCGGCACTCACCCGTCTGCAGCTCCACCTCGGACAGGTAGACCCGCTCCGGGTCGTCGCGGTCCGCCAGCAGGCTGGCCGCCTCGTGGGTCCGGGTCAGCCGCTCGTCGCGGTCGTCGGTCACCAGCACGTCCCTGACATCGCCCCGCCCCGGCGCCGCCGGGGCCGGCGCCGCCCAGGCCAGCACCGCCCCCGCGGTCGCTGCGGTGAGGACCCACCCCCTCGCCCTGCCCACACGCGCCTCCCGGCCTGGTCGGTCCTGGACCAGCCATGGTGCGCCGCTCCGCCGGGCACGGGCAATAGGTGCAAGTCACACCTATGGCGGCGCCGCCCATGCCATGCCAGACTGGGTGGCCCGACGCTCGTGCACCAGGAGGAGAGATGGGCCCACGTCTTCGACTGTCCCTCCCAACGACCTTCGCCGTGCTGACGGCCAGCGCGGTCGTCCTCGGCTCAGCCGCCTTCGCGTGCACCAACCTGGCCACCCTGAACCTGAGCAGCCCCACCGGTCTCTCCGGTGACACCGTGACCGCCACAGGGACCTCGTTCCGCCTGGGTCGTGACGGGGCACCGACCAGCCCGGTGGTGTTCCACTGGAACGGCACCGACGGGCCGGTGCTGGCCGAGGTCGTCCCCGACGGCGCCGGCAACGTCTCCGCCTCCCTCGCCATCCCCGACGCCCCGCCTGGCAACTACGTCATCGTGGCCAACCAGACCAAGCCGGCGACCCCGGAGGGGCAGGCCGGTGGGCACAACCCGGTCGGGGAGAGCGAGTTCGGCACGCCCGCCCGGGCGCCCTTCCAGGTCGTGGGGCCCGACGGTGTCGCACCGGCCGAGGCGGCAGGCACCCAGGCACCGGCGGCCGCGGACGCCGGGCCCAGCTCGACCGGGCTCGTCACCCTCACCGCCACGCTGGGCGCCGTGGGGCTCGCCCTCTTCGCCGCCGGGGCTGTCGCCGTGGGCCGCCAGGTCCGTCGCCGCGACGTCCCCGCCGCCGCCCCGGTCCGCCGCGACTGACGGCCCGCAACCCCGGGCCCCGCCGGCGCCGCCCGGGCGGCCCTCCGATAGCGTCGGGTGCTATGCCGGACGGCAACGAACCCTTCGGCGCCGAGCTGGCGGTGGCCGAGGCCCTGCTGCGCCTGCCCACCGCCCCCCTGCACGAGGACCAGCCCATCGCCCACGTCCTGGCTTCGGTTGCCCGGCGGCCCGGCCTGGTCGCCTCGCTGGACGCGGCGGGGAACGTGCTCGTCCGCTACGACGGGGACGGCTCCGACCCGGACCGGCCGCTGGTGCTGGTGACCCACCTCGACCACCCCGGCTTCACCGTGGAGGACGCCGGTGACGGCATGGTCTCGCTCGCCTTCCGTGGAGGCCTGGCGGCGGACGTGGCCCGGCCCGGCGCCCCGATCGACCTGTTCGGCCCCCAAGGCCCCGACCCGGTGGCCCGGGCACGCCTGGTCGCCACCGAGCACGCCGGGAGTCGCCTGACCGCCGCCACCGCCCGCCTCACCGGGGGCGACCCGGCGGCGGCCCGGTTCGCCACCTGGGGGCTCACCCCCGTCACCCTCGCCCAGGGCCTGGTCGCGGCCCCCGCCTGCGACGACCTGCTGGGGGCGGCGGCTGTGCTCTGCACCCTCGGCGCCCTGGCCCAGCGGCCGCCGGCCCCGGTGGCGGTCTGGGGGCTGTTCACCCGGGCCGAGGAGATCGGCCTGCGGGGCGCCCTGGAGGCGATCCGCCTGGCGACGGTGCCACGGGGGGCCACGGTGGTGTCCCTGGAGCGCTCCAGGGCCCTGCCCGGTGCCGCCCCCAGCGACGGGGTCGTCGTCGGGGTGGGGGATCGCACCACGGCCTTCGATCCCCGCCTCACCCAGGCGCTGTGGGCGGCGGCGGCCCGGGTGGCCGCCCGGGACCGCGGCTTCAGCTACCGGCGCCGGCTCATGGACGGCGGGACCTGCGAGGCCAGCGCCTTCTGCGCGTCCGGCTTCCGGGCGTCGGGGCTGGCCCTGCCCCTCGGCAACTACCACAACGCCCGGGACGACGGGGCCGTCGAGGGGGCCGAAGGCGACTTCGGGCTGGCCCCCGAGGTGGTGGCCGTCGACGACTACCTCGCCCTGGTGCAGCTCCTGGGCGAGCTGGCCCGCTCCCCCGCGGCACTGGACGGCGAGGCGGCCGAGGCACCCCGCTGGCTCACCGACGGCGCCGCCGCCGCCCGTGCCACCCTGGGCGCGGGCTGAGGCGGGCGAGAGGCCCGCGCCAGCACCGTGCCCGAGCTCCCCGAGGTCCAGGCCCTGGCCGAGCGACTGCACGAGTCGGGGGCCGGCGCCACCCTCGCCGCGGTCCAGCCCCTGCAGTTCTCCGCCCTCAAGACCGTGGCGCCCGACCCCTCGTCCCTGGCCGGGCGGGTGCTCCAGGCCGTCACTCGGCGGGGCAAGCTCCTCGTCTGCTCCTTTGACGGCCCCCGCCTGGTCGTCCACCTCTCCCAGGGCGGGCGGGTCACCCTCGAGGACCCGGCCCGGGCGACCCGGCCCCGCGGCGCCGTCCTCCGACTGGTGCTCGTCGACAGGCCCTCCGTGCTGGTGACGGAGCACGGCACCGAGCGCAAGGCGGCCTGGTGGGTGCTGGCCCGGGACGACGACGGGCCCCTGGCCCGTCTCGGGCCCGAACCCGCCAGCGAGGCCTTCGCCACCCTGGTCAGGACCGGCCAGGACCGCCGGCGGGTGCACACCGTCCTGCGGGACCAGCGCACGGTCGCCGGGCTGGGCCGGGGCTACACCGACGACGCCCTCCACCGGGCCGGGATCTCTCCCTACGCGTCGCTGGCTTCGCTGCGGCCCGAGCAGCGCCAGCGACTCCTGGACGCGATCTCTGACGTGCTCGCCGCCGGGCTGGCGGCGGAGCGGCGGCGGGAGGGCGGCCTGCCCCCCCGCCTGGGTGACCACTGGGTCGTGCACCGGCGGTGGGGCCAGCCTTGCCCCACCTGCGGCGATGGCCTGCGCCGGGTCTCCTACGAGCGCTACGAGGTCACCTACTGCCCCGCCTGCCAGACTGGTGGCACCGTGCTGGCCGATCGGCGCCTCTCCCGGCTGCTCAAGTGACCCCCGTCGTGGACCTGCCCATCTCGCCTCCCCTGGCCCCGATGCTGGCCAAGCTGGTCAGGGAGATGCCCGTCGGCCCCGCCGCCGGCGACATCGTCTACGAGCCCAAGTGGGACGGCTTCCGCTGCATCGTGTTCCGGGACGGCGACGAGGTGGAGCTCGGGAGCCGCAACGAGCGCCCCCTCACCCGGTACTTCCCTGAGCTGGCCGGGCCGCTCCGGGCCAGCCTTCCCCGCCGGGCGGTCGTCGACGGGGAGATCGTGGTCCCCGGCACCGGTGGCCTCGACTTCGACGCCCTCCTCCAGCGCATCCACCCCGCCGAGTCCCGGGTCCGCTCCCTGGCCGCTCGCACCCCCGCCTCGTTCGTGGCCTTCGACCTGCTGGCCACAGGGGACGACGACCTCCGCCACCTGCCCTTCACCGAGCGCCGGTCCCAGCTGGAGTCGGCCCTGGCCCGGGCCCGGGCGCCGGTCTACCTCACGCCGGCGACCACCGACCCCGAGGTGGCCGCCGACTGGTTCGCCCGCTTCGAGGGGGCTGGGCTCGACGGCGTGGTGGCCAAGCCCGCCGGCCTCACCTACGAGCCCGGCCGGCGGGCCATGTTCAAGGTCAAGCACGAGCGCACCGCCGACTGCGTGGTGGGCGGGTTCCGGAGGCACAAGGACGGCGAGGGCGTGGGCTCGTTGCTCCTGGGGCTGTTCGACGACGCCGGTGCCCTCCACCACGTCGGGGTGGCCACGTCGTTCTCGGCGGCGCGCCGGCGCCAGCTCCTCGACGAGCTGGCACCCCTCCTCGACGCGGCCCTGGAGGGTCACCCCTGGCGGGCCTGGGCCGAGGCCGAGGGCACCGGGCAGCGCCTGCCCGGCGCCACGTCCCGCTGGAACGCCGGCCGGGACCTCTCGTGGGTGCCGGTGCGGCCCGACCGGGTGGCGGAGGTCAGCTACGACCACCTCCAGGGCGACCGCTTCCGCCACGCTACCCACCTGGTCCGCTGGCGCCCCGACCGGGACCCGGCGTCGTGCACCTACGCCCAGCTGGAGCGCCCCGTGCCCGAGGAGCTGGCCCGGGTCTTCGGGGCCTGACCAGCCTGCTCGGTCAGGGGCTCCGGCGGCGGGCGCGGCTGGGCTGGACCCGCGCCGGCTCGCCCGGACCCTTCCGGAAGCTGGGCGGCCACGGCGCGTCCCCGAGCCCGTCGGCTTCGTCGATGGCCGCTAGCTCCAGCAGGCCCTCGAGGGAGTAGGCGACGTCGTCGATGGCGGCCGAGGGGTCGCCCCGCTCCCGGTGCCGGGCGGGGACGGTGGCGAGGGTCAGGTCGGCCGGCTCCACGTCGGGGACCTCGTCCCAGGTCACAGGGCACGACACCCGCCCCTCGGGGTTGGCCCGCACCGAGTACGCGGAGGCCACGGTGCGGTCCCGGGCGTTCTGGTTGTAGTCGATGAACACCCGCTGGCCCCGCTCCTCCTTCCACCACCGGGAGGTGGCCTCGGCGGGGCGTCGCCTCTCCACCTCCCGGGCCAGAGCCAGGGCGGCCCGGCGCACCTCGGTGAAGGCCCACCGGGGCTGGATGCGCACGTTGACGTGGATGCCCCGGGAGCCCGAGGTCTTGGGGAACCCCACCAGCCCGCCCCGCTCGGACAGGACCGCGGCCACCTCCAGGGCCACCGCCCGCACGGTGTCGAAGGCGACGCCGGGCTGGGGGTCGAGGTCGACCCGCAGCTCGTCGGGGTGGTCGACGTCACCCCGGCGCACCGGCCACGGGTTGAGGTCCAGGCACCCGGCGTTGGCGGCCCAGGCCAGGTGGGCCACGTCGGTCGGGCACAGCTCCTCGGCCCTGCGACCGCTGGGGAAGCTGACCTCCACCGTCTCCAGCCACCCCGGCCGGCGGGCGGGCACCCGCTTCTGGTAGAAGAAGGCGCCCTCGGCGCCGTCGGGGTAGCGCTTCAGCACCGTGGGCCGCTCGTACACGCCCCGCAGGGCGCCATCGCCCACCGCCAGGTAGTACCTGACCAGGTCCAACTTGGTCTCCCCCCGGACCGAGAAGAAGACCTTGGCGGGGTTGGTGACGGTGACCGTGCGCCCGCCCGCCTCGACCTCCACCGCCTCTCCGGCCACGGCCCCGCTCACCCGCCACCGGGGCCCTTGGCCCGGGCTCGCTCCACCGCCACCAGAGCCTCCCGCAGCTCGGCGATCCAGTCGGCCTGGTGCTGGCCCACCAGGCGGACGCACCAGGCCAGAGCCTCGCTGCGGCTGCGGGCCACGCCCGCCTCGATCAGGGTGTCGAGCACGACACGCTGGTCCATGCGCAGCCGGGTCATGACCGGCGCCGCCAGGTTGGTGAAGACCACCCGACGGTCACCGCAGACCGCTCCCCACGACACCTTCCGCCCGAAGCGGGCCTCGGCCTCCCGGGCCACGCGGACACGGGCCGCCCGTGTCTCCGCCCCGAACCGTCGCAGCCGGTCCGCCCGCCCCTCGGCCCTGGCCGCCTCGTCGGCGTCGTCCGGGATCGCCGGCTCGGGGACCCTTCCGGTCACGACGATCTCGTCCCGGTCGACCTCGACCTCGGGTGGAGCGGCGAACCATCCGTCGGGCACCCGGCCGGCGAACCAGACCGCCATCTCTGCCGTCCTCATACTTACATCATTACACAGCTATTGCCGCACAGGGAAGCGAGTCTAGGCGGAGCCGTCGAACACCGCCGCCTTGACCCCCCGCCGGGCCAGCTCGGTCAGGAACGGCACCGGCTCGAACGCGCCGGCCAGACCACCCGCACCCGGGCGGGCGAGGCGGCCCTCGGCCACCCACACCGCGGTCAGGGCCGCCACCGCGCCGGCCGCCACCGCCGGTCGGTCCACCGCGCCCAGCACCGTCACCTCCCGGCCGCCGCCACGACGACCCCGCACCTCCACCCGCACCGCCCCGACCACCCCCTCGGGGTGGGGCCGGCGCAGCATGGGCAGGCGGGTCGTGAGCCGGTCACGCCGGTTGGCTCCCACCCGGCCGGTGACCCGCCGCACCCCGACGAAGGCCGGCGCCAGCAGCAGCGCGTCGGGGGCGGCGGCGCGGTAGCAGTCCTCCGCACCCACCGGGTCGGGGAACCAGCACAGCTCCCGGCCCGAGCCCGCCTGCCGACGGACCCAGGCCCCGTCCCGCCAGTCCAGCGCTTCGCCGCCCAGGGCCCGGTGGTGCTGGCGGGCACACGCCGGCCCGGCGGTCCCGACCTTGGCCACGTGGATCTCGTCGAGCGAGTCGAAGCGGGCGGCGGCGTGGGTGGCCAGGACGCAGGTCAGCCCCGGCCCGAAGCCGGCGCCGACGGCCACCACCCGGCCCCGGGCCCGCGCCTCCCCGTCGAGGGCCAGCAGCCCCCGCACGTCCCCGATCTCGTCCGATACCGACACCACCGACGCCCCCGCCTCCAGCGCCCGCTGGGCCAGGCCCCGATGGCCACCGGACGGGACAGCCAGGACCGCCGCATCGGTCCTCCTCCACAGACCGGCCTCGACGGGCACGGCCCGCGCCGGGCCGCCCACCGCGGCCGCCACGACCCGGGCCCGCCCTGGGTCCCCGTCGGCGACGAGCAGCTCCACCACGCCCGGGGTGGAGCCCAGCTGGCGCACGACGCGTGCGCCCACCGCCCCGGCGCCGAGCACGGCGAGACGCACGACGGGACGGCTACCGCAGGTCAGGGCCGGAGAGCTCCCGCCAGCCTCCGGTCCGGGGCGGCACCTCGCCCGTCCCCCGCACGCGCAGGGCTGCCGCGATGAGACCGGTTACGCCCAGGGCCAGCAGGGCGCGACGAACGAAGCGCATGGTGGGGCTAGCTGGAATCGAACCAGCGACCTCATCCTTATCAGGGATGCGCTCTAACCGACTGAGCTATAGCCCCGTGGTCCCGTGGCCTGAAACCGAGAGCTCAGCCTAGGTGCTCCCGTCGGCGTGTGGTACCAGCACTCACTGACCGATCTCCTCCGACAGGGGTGCCGGTCGCACGTCCTCCTCGGCCAGCACCACCTTGACCCCGCCGATCACGTCGGCGATGAGGTTGTAGAGCACCGCTCCCAGCGCGCTGGCCACGGTGCCGACGACCACCAGGATCAACCCGCCCACCGTCGAGCCGCGGAAGAGCTGGGCGTCGTCGAAGCGGAAGCCGCTGAACCCGATGTCGTCGAGGAACGACTCGATGTTGCCGATCATCCCCACCAGGCGTCCCGCCCACCACAGCAGCACGCCGGCGATCACCAGCACCAGCCACAGGCTCACGAAGACGACCAGCGACACCTTGAGGACCGACCAGGGATCGACGTGGCGCACCGACACCCGGGTGGTGCGCACCAGCTCCGCCGGCACCGGGCCTGACGGCCGCCGGCCCTTCCTGCGCAGCCAGCCCAGGCCGAGGTGGTCAGCCAGGGTCGGCCCCGACCGCGGCCCCGACCGCGGCCCCGACTGTGGCTCGGCCTCGGCTCCGGCTCTGGTGCTGATCGCCCTCAGGACCCAGCTCTGGTCGGGCACAACTCGAAGTGTACGGGATCGGTCTCGGGCAGGGGGCGGCAAAGTCCCACCGCCGGACCCAGCCGGGCCAGGTCGGCGACGATCCCGCCGGCCACGTCGACGGCGCGGCCTCGCTCGTGGCTCGAGGTCCCCGGTCGGGCCACCGGGAAGGGGTTGCCGGCCCGGCCCCGGTAGAGGGCCCGCTGCTCGGCCCCCGAGCGCCAGCCCGAGGTGACGGGCACCGCCCTGCCCAGGGCGGCCTCGGCCCTGGCCAGGGCAGCCCGCAGCTCGGGGACCAGGCCCGCCTCACGCCCCGCTCCGCTCGGCCCGGGAGCGCCGGTCCGCACCGCCCGGGCCACCCTCTCGACCTCGCCCACCCGCACCCTCACCTCGACTGCGGGTCCGTCCCGGCGGAAGGCGACCAGCTCGCCGCCGTTGCCGGTGGCCAGGGCCCTCGCCGTGCCCTCCCCTCCCTCAGCCGCTGCGGCCAGGGCGGCGGCGTCGGCGGCGGTACGGGCCCTGGCGGCGTCGGCGGCGTCGGCACCGACTCGGCCCACCCCCAGCACCAGGCTCCCCCCGGCCACCACCACCAGGGCCAGCAGTGGGGCCACCGAACCCCGCCGACGGTCCTCGACATCCCCGGCGCCCACGGCTTCCCCCTCGACACGGACACATGGCCTGGGGGAAGGGGTGGGCCCGTCTGCCGGGCGCCGGCGGAACCGTACCAGAGGGGGGGCGGGTCACGCCCCGGCGGCGGCCCCCCTCGGTCAGGCCTCCTCGCCGTTCTGGAGGACCGGCGCCACCGCGGCCACGAACTGGCCCTCGGCGAGGGCCATGACCCTCACACCGGTGGCGTCCCGGCCCTGGGAGGAGATCTCCCGCACGGGCACGCGGATCACCACCCCACCGGTTGCCACCAGGACGATCTCGTCCTCCAGGCCCACCATGAACGAGGTGACCACCCGCCCCCGCCGCGCCGTGAGCCGGATCCCCTTGACCCCCTGACCGCCCCTGGCCTGGGAGGGGAAGCGCTCCACCTTGGTGCGCTTGCCGTACCCCGAGTTGGTGACCATGAGCAGGTCGGCCTCGGCCCTGGCCACGTCGCAACCCACCACCTCGTCCCCGGGGCGCAGGCGCATGCCCCTGACCCCGGCCGCCGCCCGGCCCATGGGCCTGACCTCCGCCTCGGCGAATCGGATGGTGTGCCCCTGGCTCGACACCAGGAACACATCGGCGTCCCCGTCGGTGGGGATGACCCGCACCAGCTCGTCGTCGTCACGCAGGGTGATGGCGATCAGCCCCGAGCGCAGCGAGGAGTCGTACTCGCCGAAGCGGGTCTTCTTGACCTGCCCGTGCCGGGTGGCGAAGACCAGGAAGCGCTCGGTCTCGTAGTCCCTGGTGTCGATGACCGCCTGGATCCGCTCGTCGGGGGCCAGCGGGAGCAGGTTGACGATCGCCGTCCCCCGGGCGGTGCGCTCCTTCATGGGGATCTCATGGGCCTTGAGCCGGTACACCCGGCCGCGGTTGGAGAAGAAGAGCAGGTAGGCGTGGGCGGTGGTCGTGACGACGTGGGTCACGTAGTCGCCGTCGCGCAGCCGCGTTCCCGCCACCCCCCGACCACCGCGACCCTGGGTGCGGAAGGCGTCGAAGGCGACCGACTTCACATAGCCGGTGGCCGACAGGGTGACGACCAGCTCCTCGTCGTCGATGAGGTCCTCCACCTCCGGTTGGCCGGGATCGAGGATCACCATCGAACGCCGGGCGGTGGCGAAGCGGGACCTGATCTGGCCCAGCTCGCCCTTGATCACCTCCCGGAGACGGCCCTCGTCCCCGAGGATGGCCCTGAGCTCGGCCATGGTCTGGCGGAGCTGGGCCAGCTCCTGGTCGAGCTCCTGGCGGCCCAGCCGGGTGAGCTTCACCAGGGTCATGTCGAGGATGTGGTTGGCTTGGACCTCGGTGAACTCGAAGCCCGGTCCCATCAGGCCGGCCCTGGCCTCGGCTCGGTCGGCCGAGCCCCGGATCAGGGCGATGATGGCGTCGATCGCGTCCATGGCCTTGAGCAGGCCCTCGACGATGTGGGCCCGGGCCCGGGCCTTGGCCAGACGGTGCTCGGAGCGGCGGGTGATGACCTCCACCTGGTGGGCGATGTAGGCCTGAAGGGCCTGGACCAGGTTGAGCGTGCGGGGCACGCCGTCGACCAGCGCCACCAGGTTCATGGCGAAGTTGGTCTGCAGCGGCGTGTGCTTGTACAGGTTGTTGAGGACCACGTTGGGCGTGGCGTCCCGCTTGAGCTTGATCACCAGCTTGGTGTCGTTGCCCGACGACTCGTCGTTGACGTCGGCCACGCCCTCCAGCTCCCGGGCCGCGACGAGGTCGGCGATCTTGGTCAGGATCGCCGCCGGAGAGGCCTGGTACGGCAGCTCGCTCACCACGATGGTGCTCCCCCGCGCCCCCTCCACGATCTCGGCCCGGGCCCGGGTGCGGATCGAGCCCCGCCCGGTCCGGTAGGCCTCGATGAGGCCCGCTCGACCCAGGATGAAGGCGCCGGTGGGGAAGTCGGGCCCCCTGACGTGGGCCATGAGGTCGTCGGGTGTCGCCTCGGCGTGGTCGATCAGGTGGACGGTGGCGTCGACGACCTCGCCCAGGTTGTGGGGCGGGATGTTGGTGGCCATGCCCACCGCGATGCCCTGGCTCCCGTTCACCAACAGGTTGGGGAAGCGGGCAGGGAGCACGGTCGGCTCGGTGAACTCGCCCGAGTAGTTGTCGGCGAAGTCGACGGTGTCCTCGTCGATGCCGGCCAGCATCTCGTTGGCGAGGGGGGCCAGCCGGCACTCGGTGTAGCGCTCGGCCGCAGGGGGGTGGTCGGGCGACCCGAAGTTGCCGTGGCCGTCGATGAGGGGGTGGCGGAGGCTGAAGTCCTGCACCATGCGGGCCAGGGCGTCGTAGATCGCCACCTGCCCGTGGGGGTGGTACTGGCCCATGACGTGACCCGTGACCCGGGCGCACTTCATCCAGTTGCGGTCGCTGCGGGCCCCTATGTCGAGCATGCCGTAGAGGATGCGGCGGTGCACGGGCTTGAGGCCGTCCCGGGCGTCGGGGAGGGCCCGGCTGACGATGACCGACATGGCGTACTCCAGGAAGGACCGCTCCATCTCCTCCTGGATCTCGATGGGCTCGATGCCCGCCGCGGGCGTCTCGAGGTCGCTCACCGGCTCACCGCCCGGGCTGTCCCCACTGGGCGCGGCACCTCAGATGTCGAGGAACCGCACGTCCTTGGCGTTGGTCTGGATGAAGTGGCGGCGCAGCCCCACATCGTCGCCCATGAGGATGCTCATGACCTCATCGGCGATGGCCGCCTCCTCGACCGACACCTGCAGCAGCGTGCGCCGGGACGGGTTCATGGTCGTCTCCCCCAGCTCGGTCCAGTCCATCTCCCCCAGGCCCTTGAGCCGGCCGAACTCGAACTTCTTGGGTGCCCGCTCGGCCAGGAACCGCTCGCGGGCCTGATCGTCCTTCAGGTACAGCTTCTCCTTGCCCACCTCGACCGAGTACAGGGGCGGCTGGGCGATGTAGACATGGCCACCCTCGACCAGGGCCTTCATCTGGCGGAAGAAGAACGTCAGCAGCAGCGTGCGGATGTGGCTGCCGTCCACGTCGGCGTCGCACATCACGATCACCTTGTGGTAGCGGATCCTGGCCACCTCGAACTCCTCCCCCACGCCCGCCCCGATGGCCTTGACCAGCGCCTCGATCTCGTGGTTGCGGAGCATCTTGTCGATCCGGGAGCGCTCGACGTTGAGGATCTTGCCCCGGATGGGGAGGATGGCCTGGTTCTGGGGGTTGCGAGCCTTGATCGCCGAGCCGCCGGCGGAGTCGCCCTCGACGATGAACAGCTCGGTCTCACGGGCGTTCCGCGAGGCGCAGTCGGTCAGCTTGCCGGGGAGCCCGGCCCCTTCCAGGGGGGACTTCCGCCGGGTGGCGTCACGCGCCTGACGAGCAGCCACCCGGGCCCGAGCCGCCTGGATGGCCTTCTGGACGATCTGGCGAGCCTCGCTCGGGTGCTCCTCCAGCCAGTCGCCGAGCTTCTCGTTGGTGGCCCGCTCCACCAGCGAACGGATCGACACGTTGCCGAGCTTGGCCTTGGTCTGGCCCTCGAACTGGGGGTCGACCAGCCGTACGCTGATTATGGCCGTGAGCCCCTCGCGGATGTCCTCACCGGCCAGGTTGTCGTCCTTCTCCTTGAGGAGGCTCCGGGCCTTGGCGTACTTGTTGACGGCGGTGGTGAGGGCCTTGCGGAAGCCCTCCTCGTGCATGCCCCCCTCGCTGGTGGCGATGCCGTTGGCGAAGGAGTGGATGCCCTCGTAGTAGCCGGTGTTCCACTGGAAGGCGACCTCCGCCTCCTGGCCGTTCTCGGCCACCCCGTAGGAGCCCACCCGCTTGAACAAGGCCTCCTTGGAGGCGTTCAGATGGCGGACGAAGTCGACGATGCCACCGTTGTAGCGGAACACCCGTGCCTCGTGATCGTGGCCGGCGCGCTCGTCGATGAAGCGGATCTCGAGGCCGCGGTTCAGGAAGGCCATCATCTGGAGCCGCTCGAGAAGGGTCTGGGCCCGGAACTCCACCCCTTCGGACGAGAAGACCTCCAGATCGGGCCAGAACGTGACCGTGGTCCCGGTCCGACCCCTTGGCGCCTTGCCGATCACCTCCAGCCCGCCCTGGGGCGCACCGCCCTTGGCGAACTCCATGCGGTGACGCCGGCCCCGCTGGTCCACCTCTACGACCAGGCGCTGGGAGAGGGCGTTCACCACCGAGACCCCCACGCCATGGAGCCCCCCGGAGACCTTGTAGCCGGCCCCACCGAACTTCCCGCCGGCGTGGAGCTTGGTGAGCGCCAGCTCCACACCGGTCCTGTTGTGCAGCGGATGGACGTCGACGGGGATGCCGGCGCCGTTGTCGGCCACCCGGCAACCACCCTCGGCCAGCAACGTGACCTCGATGCGGTCGCAACGCCCGGCCATGGCCTCGTCCACAGCGTTGTCGACCACCTCGTACACCAGGTGGTGCAGACCCCGCAGCCCGGTGGAGCCGATGTACATCCCGGGGCGCCGCCGGACGGCTTCCAGGCCCTCCAGGACCTGGATGTCCTTGGCACCATAGGTGTCACTCGTGCGAGCCACGGCACGGCCTTCCACCAGTCATCGCGATCCGGGGCGATCCTGGCCCCCGGCGTACGCCAGCTCGCTGGTCACAGGGGCGAAACGCAACACCGCGAGTCTACCAGCGGGGCGGGGCCGCCCCGCGGATGGCAGGGCGGCCTGCACTATGGACGGGGGGGGCCCGACCCAGGGGCGTCCACCCGCAGCACGACCCGGTCCACGACCCGGCGCCCCACGACCTGGTTCACGCGCTCCACCAGCACCGGTGACGCCCACCGCAGCTGGGTGGCCCACACCGGCTGCTCCACAGCGATCACCAGCACCCCGTCGCGGAGCGAGCGGGGCCGAGCGTGGGCCGCCACGCCCCCTCCCACCAGCTCCTCCCACGACCCGAAGACCGTGGCCAGAACAGCGGCGTCGGGGGCACCCAACGCGGAGGCCACCCGGTCGAGGGAGGCACCCACCGGCCGGGGCCCCGGGTCGGCGCCGCCGGGCAGCGCCTGCCAGGGCATCAGGCCGCCTCGGCTATGCCGCCCCGGCCCACGGCCACGCTCCGCCCCGGACGGGCCCCCGCCGGCAGCGGGCCCGTCGTCGTGAGCAACACCTGCGCAGGAGGCAGGTGTGCCAGGAGGGCCGCGCCCCGCTGATCGTCCAGCTCGGAGAACACGTCGTCGAGGATGAGCACGGGTGGGCTCCCGGTGACCGCCTCGACCACGTCGTGGGTGCCGAGGCGAAGGGAGAGGGCCAGCGAACGCTGCTCCCCCTGGGAGGCGTGGGTCCTGGCCGGATGGCCGCCCACGGTCAGCTCCAGCTCGTCACGGTGGGGGCCCACCGTGGTCATGCCCCGCCGCAGGTCGTCCCCCCGGGACCGCGCCAGCGCACCGGCGAGGCCGTTGGGACCTTCCAGCCACGCCGGCGAGTAGCGCAGCCCGACCTGGGCCGGGCCCCCCGCCACCCGGTCGCAGGCCGCCGCCGTAGCCGGCTGCAACCGCTCGACCAGCCGGCACCGGGCCCGACCGAGGATCTCACCGAGCTCGGAAAGCTTGGCGTCCCACACCTCCAGGGTCGCCGCCGCCTCCAGTCCCAGCCGGCCCCCGGGGTTGGCCACCTGACGGAGCAGGCTGTTGCGCTGGCGCACCACCCGGTCCAGCTCGCTCTTGGTGACATGGTGACGAGGGGCACAGGCGACCAGGGTCTCGTCCAGCAGGCGCCGTCGCTCCCCCGGCCCCCCCTTCACAAGCACCAGGTCGTCGGGCCCGAAGACCGTCACCCGCAGCGATCCCAGCAGGTCACGGCGGCGCGGTAGCGGTTGACGGTTGACCAGCACCCGGTCCCTCCCTGCCGGCCGCAGCTCAGCCTCCAGCAGCACCTGGCGGGCGGGGCCGGTGCGCGGTCCTCCCGCCGGCTCCACCGCGGCTCGCACGACAGCCCGCTCGGCACCGACACGGACCAGGGCCTCCTCGGGAGCCCCCCGGAACGACGCCAGGGTGGCCAGGTACCCTACCGCCTCCAACAGGTTGGTCTTCCCGTCGCCGTTCTGGCCCACGATCACCGTCAGCTCGGGGTCCGGTTCGAGCACGGCCTCGCGGTAGCTCCGGAAGTCACTGAGCCACAGCTGGCGGAGCCGCACCACCGACCCCCTCTCGGGCCCTAGCCGGTCCGGACGGGCATGACGAGGTAGAGGAAGTCGTCCCGCTCGGTGGAGCGGACCACCGCCGGCTTGAGCACCTCGGTGGTCTCGATGACGACCTCGTCGCCGCGGATGGCGTCGATCCCCTCCGCCAGGTAGGTGGGGTTGAAGGCGATCGTCATCTCGGTCCCCTCATACTTGGCCTCGACGTCCTCGTGGGCTTCCCCGTCCTGGCCCATGGCCACCAGCTCGACGTTCCCCGGCCGCAGCGAGACCCGCACCGGCGCACCCTCCTGGACCAGCAACCGCACCCGCCCGATGGCCTCGAGCAACGGCTCGCGCCCCACGACGAGGCGGTTGGCGACGGTCGAGGGGATCAGCTGGCCGTAGTTGGGGAAGTCACCCTCGATGAGGCGGGTGGTGAGGCGGACGCCGCCGACCTCGAAGGTGGCGTCCCACTCGGCCAATCCCAACGTCACCTGCTCAGCCCCCGACAGCATCCCCGTGAGCTCCTGCAACGCCTTGGAGGGAACCAGCACCGACTGCTCGGGGGCCAGGACCGACAGCCCCGGCAGGTCGCGCACCGCCAGCCGGTAGGAGTCGGTGGCCACCAACCGCAGACCATCCCCCTCGGCAGCCAGCAGGACCCCAGTCAGGATGGGGCGGGCGTTGTCGTGGCTGGCGGCCCGGACCACCTGCTGGACCGCCTCACCCAGCGCCACCCCATCGAGGGTCACCCGCTCCGCCGGCGGCTCGGTGTGCCGGGGGAAGTCCTCCACCGTCAGCAGCCTCACCGAGAACTGGGACCGACCGGCGGTGATCCGAGCGTGCTCCCCGTCCGTCTCGATGCTCACCGCCCCGGGTTCGAGCGCCCTGACGATGTCCGCCCACAACCGGGCCGGCACCACCGCCGCGCCGTCCTCCTCGCCTGCCACCGACGCCGATGCCCGGATGGTCAGATCGAGGTCGCTCCCGGTCAGGGCCAGCTCTTGACCGGACAGCTCCGTCTTGACCCCTGACAGCACCGGGAGCGTCCCCCCTCGAGCGGACACCGCCCGGACCGCTGTGCGCAGCGCGTCGTACAACGTGTCACGCTCGCAACGGAACCTCACTCAACCCCCCTTCCCCTCAGTAGAGGTGGTAACAGATCTCTGTAGTGGTAGTAGGTGCTGTGGATTGGGGATGACCTCGCGTCAGCGCACGTCAGAGCGGGGATCGAATGCCCGTGGTCATCCCCAGCCTTGCACAGTTCGCCTCGACCGACGACCACCGGGGCCGATACGTGGTGGATGACCGCTAGGTGTCCCCAACTCGGGGCACAGGCTGACCCCAGCCTTGCCCACAGAGGTCACCGCCTGGTGGTCCCGTGGTCAGTCACCGGTACGGATCATGCGGCGGAGCTGGCCGACCTCTTCATAGAGCTGGCGTCGTTCACGGAGGAGGTCGCTGATCTTGGTCACCGCGTGCATCACCGTCGTGTGGTCACGGTTCCCGAACTCGCGTGCGATGGTGGGGAAGCTGTGGTCGGTCATCTCCCTGCACATGTACATGGCGATCTGGCGGGCGGTGACCAGGGGGCGCCGACGGCTGCGACCGACCAGCTCCTCCACAGAGAACCCGTACATGTCCGACGTGGCCGTGAGGATGAGCGCGGCGGTGATGATCCGCGGGGGCCCCTCGGAGACGAAGTCCCGCAGGACCTCGCGGAGGAGGTCCTCGGTGATGGGGGCGGCGTTGAGGTTGGCGAAGGCGGTCACCCGGGTCAGGGCCCCCTCCAGCTCCCGGATGTTGTCGGTGATGTGGGTGGCTATGAAGTTGAGGGCCTCCTCGGGGATCGGCGTGGGCCCCCGCTCTGCCTTCTTGCGCAGGATCGCCAGCCGGGTCTCCACGTCGGGGGGTTGGATGTTGGTGAGGAGACCCCATTCGAAGCGGCTCCGGAGCCGCTCCTCGAGGGTCTGGATCGACCGTGGGGGGCGGTCTGAGCTGAGGACGATCTTCCGATTGGTCTCGTGGAGCTCGTTGAAGGTGTGGAAGAACTCCTCTTGGAGTCCCTCCTTTCCCTCCATGAACTGTATGTCGTCGACGAGCAGGACGTCGTTGCGGCGGTACCGTGCTTTGAATGCGGTCGTGGTGTTGGTGCGAAGCGCGTTGACGAACGCGTTCATGAACGCCTCAGTGGAGACATAGCAGACGTTGGAGTCGGGGTAGTTGTCATGGACGTAGTGGGCCACGGCGTGCAGTAGATGTGTCTTTCCGAGCCCGGTGCCTCCGTAGATGAACAGGGGGTTGTAGGGGTTGTAAGAACGGAGCGGCGTCTCGGCCACGGCCAGCAGGGCGGCGTGGGCGAAGCGGTTCGACGCCCCGATGACGAACGCGTCGAAGGTGTAGCGGGGATTGAGTCCCGAAGAGGAGCCTGGGGACAAGCGCGGCGAGCCGGTGGATGCGGGTGGCGCCGCTCGGGGGGCGATGTCGGGGCCGGGCGTGGGGGACTCCCCGTCGTCGTCGGTCCGGACAGGACGGACCTCGAGGGCGACGGTGAGAGGGCGGGAGGCCAGGTCGGCCAGGACCGTGGTGAGGAGCTCGAGCCAGCGCGTCTCGATCCGCTGCTTGACCAGGGAGCTAGGGACGGCGACGAGGAGGCGGTCGTCGGTGAGGGTGATGGCCGCGGTGGACTGGAAGTGGCTGCTCCAGGCGGCATCACCGACCCGGCACCGGATGGCGTCGGTGCAGGCAGTCCAGAGCTGCTGCGCCTTGCCCACCAGCGTGTACCCCTCCACCCAGTGCTCTTGTCCACAGGGATGTCCACACAGTGTGGACATCCCTGACAGCGTTGTCGGTCAGGCCGGCTGACCAGGCCCGCTGGGAGCGACCAGGACCGGCACAACGGCGGGCGACCGTAGCACCCTCATCTCCTGGACATGCAAGGGTCGATGAGTGCTGGAGAGTTGTCGAACTGGCGGTGCAGGAGCTCATGGCGCGAAGGAGAGCGTTCACATCGTGTGCGGGAGTGGCCACATCTGCGGCGTTGGGCCGGATGGGCGGTATATCGGCCATGTCGAAGGGCGCTACTGTCAGGGTGAAGCGCTAGATGTGGTGAAGGAGTAGATGTGAAGCGTCCATACCAGCCGAACACTCGCAAGCGAGCCCGGAACCACGGGTTCCGACACCGCATGTCGACCCGCGCCGGACGGGCCATCGTCAAGGCGCGGCGTCGGAAGGGCCGCCGCCGCCTCACGGCCTGAGGTCTCTGAAGTGCGCGAGGTGGACCGGATCCGTGGTAGGCGGGCGTTCGAGGAGCTGCGGCGCCGCGGGCACCGTGGCGGGGCGGGCCCGGTCACGGTAGTGTGGCTGCCTGCGAGCGGGTCACGTTGTGTGGCGTTCGCCGTTGGCCGGGCCGTCGGTTCGGCGGTCGTGCGCAACCGGCTCCGTCGTCGCCTCCGTGCGGCTGTGGAGGACCTGGCCCCCGAGCTGGCCTGCGGTGCTTACATGATCGGGGCGTCGCCGGGTGCGGTCAACCTGACCTTTGGGGAGTTGAGAGCGAACGTGTCACGTGCCGTGGCCGACGTGAGGGGAAGGACAGGGGGGGTGGGTCCATGATGGCCGTGCCGGTGCGGCGCGTGGGTCGGGCGGCTGTGGGGGGGTTGTTCCGGGGCTGGCAACTGGTCCGGGCTGGTCGGCCCTCCCCGTGCCGGTTCGTGCCGACGTGCTCGGCGTACGGCATCGAGGCGGTGGAGAGGCACGGAGCAGTGCGGGGGGGGGTCCTGGCGGCCCGGCGGCTGCTGCGGTGCCACCCATGGGGCCGCTACGGGTACGACCCGGTGCCCGAGCGGGACGGCGGCTAGCGGTGTTCGACTTCCTGGCCGGGCTGCTGGCGTTCTTCTACCAGCTGTGGCCGTCCTACGGCGGCGCCATCATCCTCTTCACCCTGGCGGTGATGCTGGTCCTGAGCCCGCTGTCGATCAAGAGCACGCGCTCGATGCTGGCCATGCAGCGCCTCAGCCCCGAGCTGAAGAAGCTCCAGCAGAAGCACAAGGGCGACCGTGAGGCGCTGAACCGGGAGATGATGGCCTTCTACCAGGAGCACAACGTGAACCCGTTCAGCTCCTGCCTCCCCCTGCTCCTGCAGATGCCGGTGTTCATCGTGTTGTACCGGGTCCTGCTGGGCCTGACGCGGCGCTCCGTGGCGGGGGACCCGACCTCCAACTTCGACCCCAGCTACCTGGAGGGGAAGGACACACCGCTGGCGGTGGCGCTGCGGGCCGCCAACGAGATGCGCTCGTTCGGGATGGACCTGTCCCAGAGCGCCCTCTCGGAGCTGCAGAGGGGCCTCCTCGTGGCAGTGCCGTTCATCGTGCTGATCGGGCTGGTGGTGCTGACCGCGGTGGTCCAGCAACGCCAGGTGACCGGTCGCAACCCCGCCGCCGCCAACCCCCAGCAGAAGATCATGGCCAGGGTGTTCCCGCTGATCATGGTGGCGATCTCGATCTCGATCCCCGCCGGCGTGGTCCTGTACTTCCTCGTGTCCAACGGCGTGCGGATAGGCCAGCAGGCGCTGGTGACCCGGTTGGAGCGGGATGGCGGCCCGGGCCAGAGGGAGGGGGGTCGGGCCTCAGGGCCCTCTCGGGCTGGTGACGCGCCACCGGAGGGGCGTGGCGGGGGAGGGCGGGCCGACAGGGGCCATCCCAAGGCTGAGGGGGACGGCAGGGACGGGGGCAGGGCGGCGCAGCGGGGGACTCCTGGAAGCAACGGTGGGGCTTCGGGGCCCTCCGCGAGGGGTGCTGGCAACAATCGCCCGGTCAAGGGCACGGGCCGCACGGGGTCGTCGCGGCCGGCCTCGCGCCGTCGGAACCGCAAGAAGAGGAAGTGACCGTGGAGTGGGTGGAGACGACCGGCCGGACGATCGAGGAGGCCAAGGACGCCGGTCTCGATCAGCTCGGTGTCGACGAGCAGGATGCCGAGTTCGAGATCGTGGAGGAGCCGAAGAGCGGGCTGTTCGGACGGGTCCGCCAGGAGGCGCGGGTGCGGACGAGGGTCCGACCGGCGGTGCCACGGCCCAAGGTGGAGCGCCGGGATCGACGGCGGCGGCCCAAGGGCGACGGCCCCACCGAGGACCGCGCTAGGCAGGGAGAGCGGCCCGTCTCGGAGCCGTCGGTGCCGAGCCCGGCGCCCGACCAGTCTGGGAAAGGTGAGGGCGAGGGGGTCGGCGAGGCGGCGGAGGTGGCCAAGTCCTTCCTCGAGGGCGTGGTGAGGGCGTTCGGGTGCGAAGGCGCGGTGGAGATGTCGCCGGTGGACGAGGAGACCGTCGATGCCCGGGTCAGCGGCGAGGGCCTGGGCCTGCTCATCGGCCCCCGGGGTCAGACGTTGCAGGCCCTGGAGGAGCTGACCCGCACGGTCGTGGGTCGCTGGCCCGGTCGTTGGGCCCGGGTGCGGGTGGACGTGGCCGGCTACCGCCAGCGTCGTTGGGAGGCGCTGGCCCGCTTCACCGAGCAGGTGGCCCGCCAGGTGGTGGCCTCGGGCGTGGCGACGTCGCTGGAGCCGATGAGCGCGGCCGATCGCAAGGTCGTCCATGACGTGGGGAACACCATTGACGGGGTGGCGACCCGGTCGGAGGGGGTCGAGCCACAGCGGCGGGTGGTGATCGTCCCGGAGCCGGAGTAGTGGCACCACCGGGGAGGCCGGACCGTGGCCGCCAGGAGCGTCGGGGGAGAGCCGTGAGGATGCCCCGGTCGGGAGTGGGCCCGGGGACGCGGCGGTAGGGGAGGCCGGATCGGCGAGGGGGCCGCCGGGCTGCTCCGGGCGACGTTGGAGGAGGCCCGGCGGTACGGGTTCTTGGGCTCGGCCCCGGTGGCGGAGCACGTCGGTCACAGCCAGGCCTTGGCCCGGGCCCGGGGGAGCTGGCCCACCGGGCCGGCGTTGGACCTCGGGAGCGGCGGCGGGGTGCCGGGACTGGTGCTGGCGGTGACCCTGCCGGAGACCCGCTGGGTACTGGTTGACGCGAGCCACCGCCGGACGGCGTTCCTCAGGGCGGCGGTGGAGCGTCTGGGCCTGGCCGGGAGGGTGGAGGTGCTCCGGGAGCGGGCCGAGGTGGTGGGCCGCCAGCGCCGCCACCGGGGACGGTACGACACGGTGGTGGCCCGGAGCTTCGGGTCGCCGGCGGTGGTGGCCGAGTGCGGGTCGCCGCTGCTGCGGCCGGGGGGGTTCCTGGTCGTGAGCGAGCCGCCTGCCCCGGTCGGGGCCGGGCGGTGGCCGGCGGAGGCCCTGGAGGTGCTGGGGTTGCGGGTGGCGCGCACAGTCGTGGGCCCACCCGCGGTCGTGGTCGTGGAGAAGGTGGCCCCATGTCCGGCCCGGTTCCCCCGGCGGACAGGGGTGCCGGTCAAGCGGCCGTGCTGGTGACGTTCCACGTGAAACGGCTTCCACGTGAAACGGCGATCCGGCACCGGCCACTGGCCCTGACGGTGACGTTCCACGTGGAACGGGGTGCTTGCGGAGAGGAGGCGGGACGGCGAGGATGGGCGCGTGGTCGACCCTCAGGCGGATTCGCCGGAGCAGGTGCGCGCCGTCTTCGAGGTCCTCCGGCGCCGGTCGGTCGATGGTGCCAGGGCGGTGGCCACGCCTGCCGAGGGCTCCGCCGCCGCCCTCTCGTCGAAGCCGGCCCGTCCCCTCCCCCGCGTGCTGGCGATCGCCAACCAGAAGGGTGGCGTCGGCAAGACCACCACGGCGGTGAACCTCGGCGCCTGCCTGGCTGAGCTGGGCTACCGCGTGCTCGTGTGTGACCTGGATCCCCAGGGCAACGCCACGACCGGCCTGGGTCTGGACACCCGGAACCTGGCTTCGTCCACCTACGACGTCCTCCTCAACGAGCTGCCCCTGGAGGACTGCGTCGAGCCCACCGCGGTGAGGAACCTCTTCGTGGCCCCCGCCAACCTCGACCTGGCCGGCGCCGAAATCGAGCTGGTCCCCGCCCTGAGCCGGGAGCTGCGGTTGCGGCGGGCCCTCGATGCGGTTCGGGACGACTACGACTTCGTGCTGGTGGACTGCCCGCCGTCGCTGGGCCTGCTCACGATCAACGGCTTGACGGCGGCGACCGAGGCGCTGGTGCCGATCCAGTGCGAGTACTACGCCCTCGAGGGGCTGGGCCAGCTCCTGCGCAACGTGGCCCTGGTGCAGAAGAACCTCAACCCCACCCTCGAGCTCAGCACGATCATCTGTGTCATGTATGACGCCAGGACCAAGCTCTCCGAGCAGGTGGTCAGCGAGGTGCGCTCGTACTTCGGCGAGGCGGTCTGCCGCAACGTGGTGCCCCGCTCGGTCCGGCTGTCGGAGGCGCCGTCGTTCGGTCAACCCATCGTCGCGTTCGATCCGACCTCCCGGGGCGCCATCGCCTATCGCGAGCTGGCCATGGAGGTGAGTGGTGGCGCGCCGCAGCGGGCTGGGTAGGGGGCTGGGGGCGCTGATCCCGCCTGAGGCCGAGGCGTTGGCGTCCACCCTGCGAGAGGTGCCGGTGAGCAGCGTGCGCCCCGGGCGGCACCAGCCGCGCCAGCGCTTCGACGAGGAGACGCTCGGCGCGCTGGTCGCCTCGGTGCTGGAGCTCGGGGTGCTGCAGCCGATCCTGGTCCGGCCCCTGGCCGAGGACGAGTACGAGATCATCGCCGGGGAGCGGCGGTGGCGCGCCGCCAAGCGGGCGGGGCTGCCGACGGTCCCGGTGCTGGTCCGTGACGCCGACGACCAGCTGTCCCTGGAGCATGCCCTGGTCGAGAACCTCCATCGGGACGATCTCAACCCCATCGAGGAGGCTGCTGCCTACACCCAGCTCATCCAGGACTTCTCCCTCACCCATGACGAGGTGGCCACCCGGGTGGGCAAGAGCCGGGCTGCGGTCACCAACGCCCTGCGCCTCTTCCAGCTCCCTGCCTCCATCCAGCGCCTGGTGGCCGAGCACCAGCTCTCGGCCGGGCACGCCCGGGCACTGTTGGGCACCCCGGACCGCGCCTTCCAGGAGACGCTGGCACGGCGGGTCGTGACCGAGGGGCTCTCGGTGCGGGCCGCCGAGGAAGCGGTGCGGGCCCGGGCCACCGCGGCTTCGCCGTTCCGCCCGACGTCGGACCGGCGGACGCCGGGGCCGAAGCTGCGCCCGCCGGGCATGCACGAGCTGGAGGAGCTCCTCTCCGAGCACCTCGGGACGCGGGTGCAGGTCGAGGAACGGGGCAGGCGACGCCGGGTGATCATCGATTTTGCCGACCTCGACGACCTCGAGCGGATCTACCGGGTGATGACGGAACCATCGACCTCGACCGCGAGCTAGCCCTTTAGCAACGGTCCAGACATCCCCAGTCTGTGGACAAAACTGTGGACAAAGCCCCTGACATCACAGGAACTCGGCCAGCTCCTCGAGGAGGGCGAGCTTGCCCTTGGCGCCGACCAGGCGCTTCGTGGCCTCGCCATCCTGGAAGACGATCAAGGTGGGGATGCTGAGCACGTCGTAACGTCGGGCCGCCCCGGGGTTCTCGTCGACGTTGAGCTTGGCCACACGCAACCTGCCGGCGTGCTCGGTGGCGATCTCCTCCAGCACGGGGGCGATGATCTTGCACGGGCCGCACCACTCGGCCCAGAAGTCGACGAGCACGGGCTCGGTCGAGCCGCGGATCTCCTCGTCGAAGGTGGCGTCGCTGATGGAAACCGTCGTGTCCGGCACAGCTTCTCCTTGAGGGGTCGATGTTGGGCCTACCACTCGGTAGGCGTTTCGGCGATGTCGGGCGGGGCGTCGCCCCGGGCCTCGAGCCAGCGCTCGGCGTCCATGGCGGCCATGCAACCCGAGCCCGCCGCGGTGACAGCCTGGCGGTACACGTGGTCCTGGGCGTCGCCGCAGACGAAGACCCCTTCCACGTCGGTGCGGGTGCTTCCGGCCTGGGTCTGCAGGTAGCCGACGTCGTCCATGGGGAGCACGCCCCGGAACAGATCGGTGTTGGGCCGGTGCCCGATGGCGATGAACAGCCCGGTGGCGCCGAGGACCGACCGGGCGCCGGATCGGACGTCGCTGACCACGACGCCCTCGAGGCGGGCCTCGCCCAGGAGATCGACCACCACCGAGTGCCAGAGGAAGTCGATCTTGTCGTTCTTGGTTGCCCGCTCCTGCATGATCTTCGACGCTCGCAGCTGGCCCCGGCGGTGGATGACCGTGACCCGCTCGGCGAACTTGGTGAGGAACAGGGCCTCCTCCATGGCGGAGTCCCCTCCACCGACCACGGCGATGTGCTGGTCCTGGAAGAAGAACCCGTCGCAGGTGGCACACGTCGACAGGCCGTGCCCGAGGAGGCGCCTCTCGGCCTCGAGCCCGAGCATGAGGGACCGGGCCCCGGTGGCGATGATCAGGGCGTGGGTCAGCTCCGAGGGCTCAGGCTCCCCGGGGTCGCCGACCCAGACCCCGAAGGGGCGGGTGGAGAGATCCACGCGGGTCGCCTTGCGGGTCACCAGCTCGGCGCCGAAGCGGGCCGCCTGGGCTCGGAAGCTGGCCATCAGCTCCGGTCCGAGGACGCCGTCGACGAAGCCGGGGTAGTTCTCGACGTCGGTGGTGACCATGAGCTGGCCTCCGGGCTGGTCGGTGGTGGAGGAGGGCTCCCCCTCGAAGACCAGAGGCGCCAGGTTGGCCCGGGCCGCGTAGATGGCCGCGGTGAGCCCGGCGGGGCCGGAACCCACGATGATTACGCTGCGGACCTCGGGCACAGGCAGTCACCTCTCACGTGGTGGCGTGGCTCTTCCTCCACACGAACAGCCCGGTCAGCACGAAGATTCCACCGACTACCAGGTGCGCCGACCAGACCGGGCCGGGGATGAGGATGTCGAGGGCCCGTACCGCGGCGATGGCGGCCAGCACGGCCGCGGCCGTGCCGACCATCCCGGCCAGCAGGCCGAACACCAGGGCCCGGGCGATCCGCTCCAGGGGGTCGACGGTCCTGGCCCGGATGGACGACATCGTCCGCTCGACGGTGTCAGCGGTCTCCGCCGCCCAGTCGCTCGCAGGGCTCAGGCGCGACTCGTTGCGCGCTTGGTGGGGTGCCATGCGGTGAGCCTATCGTTGGCCGGATGCGCGCCATGGCCTCTGTCCTCGCCGGAGCGGGGACGGCGGCGCTAGGGGCGCTCATCCTCGGGGAGTACCAGTTCTCGGGGTACGTCCCATGGGTGGCCGGTGTCGTGCTGGGTCTGGTGGTGGCCGAGGTGATGGTCCTGGCCGGCCGGTGGCGGGGTTGGGTGCCTGCGCTGGCCGCCGCCGCCCTCTCGGCCGGGGGTCTGGCCTGGGCGGGGTGGATCAGCTCGGGCCAGGGGATCGAGCCCTACCCGTTGCTGGCCTGGGTGTCCGCCGCTGTCGGCGCCGCCGCCGCCGGCACTCGGGCCGGGGCCCGGCCGTCACCACGGCGCAGCGCCACCGGGCGCTAGTCGCGCAGGGTGGCCTCGGCGATGGTGGCCGAGAAGGTGGGGCCGACGCTGCCGTTGCCGAGGTCGGTGATCCACACCAGCACGTTGGTGCCCCGACGTCCTCCCAGGTCGAAGTTGGCGGTGCCGGCCAGGCTGGACGCGGCCGTCACCGGTTCCCCCCACCCCGCGAGCGTGGGTGCCGTCTCGTCGGCGACGTAGACGGCCGCCGACCAGTCCCGGGTGGGTGAGGTCAGCTCCAGCCCCTTGATGTCGGCGGGCTGTGCCAGGGTGAGGACGAAGCCCACCCCGGGCTTGAGCCCGCCCACGTCACGGCTGTTGTACCGCTCGGTGGTCCAGGCCGTGCCCGGGTCGCCGTCGACCAGGAAGGGGAGCTCCTCGTCGTGCTCGCCGCGGGAGCCGCCCGGGTCGAAGGAGGCCACCGACGCCACCTCCAGCACGCCCCCCTCACCGCCGGCGGCGGGCACACCCCCGGCCCCGCCCACCGCCCCGAGGAGGTCCCGTCCCGCCTCCGTGCGGCCCAGCAACAGCCCCATCAACCCCACGACGGCGGCGATGGCCACGATGAGCGCGGCGGGGACCAGCCAGGAGCGCTCGGTCTGGGCGAACCGGGGTGCCGGCGGTGACGGCTCGGGGTGGTGGCGGGCGGCGATCCGGGAGGTGGAGTCGGCGTGCCCGGCCCGGCGGGGGCGGACGGCGGCGACCGCTCCGACGGCGGCCAGGGCGCCCTCGAGCTCGGCGGCGGTGGCGTACCGCTGTTCGGGCTGGCGGGCCAGGGCCCGCCGCACGACCTGGTCCAGCTCGATGGGCAGGTCGGCCCGGAGCTGGCGGGGCGGGGCCGGATCGGTGGTGAGGCGGGCCACGGCCACGGCGGTGGCGCTGTCCCCCCCGAACGGCGGGCAGCCGCACAGCATCTCGTAGAGGACGACGCCCAGGGCGTACACGTCGGAGCGGGCGTCCACCGCGCCGCCGTGGACCTGCTCGGGCGAGAGGTACCTGGCGGTGCCGATGACCTGCCCCGCGTCGGTCAGGTCGGCGGCCCCCGCCGCCGCCTTGGCGATCCCGAAGTCGGCCACGAGGACCCGGTCGTCGGCCAGGAGGATGTTGCCGGGCTTGATGTCCCGGTGCACCAAGCCGTGGTCGTGGGCGTGGCCGAGGGCATCGGCGACCTGGGTGGCGATCTCGACGGCCCGGCCCACGGGGAGGGGGGCACGCTCGTCGAGGAGCTGGCGCAGGGTGGTGCCGCGCACCAGCTCCATGACGATGGCCTCGACCTCCCCGCCACCGCAGGTGTCGTAGATGGAGACGATGTGGGGGTGCGAGAGCCGTGCCGCCGCCACCGCCTCCTGGCGGAAGCGGGTCACGAAGGTCTCGTCGGACGCCAGGGTGGGCGCCAGGATCTTTATCGCCACGGGCCGGGTGAGGACGTCGTCGACCGCCTCCCACACCTGGGCCATCCCCCCCCGGGCCAGCTCCCTGACCAGGCGGTAGCGACCGGCGACGACGTGGCCGGTGGCGATGACCGACGACGCGGTCGGGCTCGGGGTCTCGGTCATGCTCCTGCCACCGTACCGGGTTCGGCCTGGAAGGTGACCCCCATGACCCGCGGTCCGGCGTGGGTGCCGATGGTGGCGCCGATCTGGCCCACATGGATGCGGTCCTTTGGGTACCGCTCGCCGAGGAGGTCCAGCAGGTCCTCCACGTCGGGCGCGCCGCCGTGCATCACCGCCAGGTTCTCCACCGTTCCGTACCCGGCCACGACGTCGGCGAGGTAGCGCAGCGCCTTGCGTCGCGTCCGGGGCTTGCCCGCCTCCTCCACCACACCGGTGCGGACGACGATGACCGGCTTGATCGACAGGAGGGACCCCACCATGGCGCGGGCCCCGCCGATGCGGCCCCCCTTCTTCAGGTTGTCGAGGGTGTCGAGGGCGGCGTAGACGCGGGTGCGGGGCGCCATCTCCTCCACCACGGCCGTAACCTCGTCGACGGTCGCCCCGCCCAGCCCGGCGCGCGCGGCGGCGACCACCTGGCTGCCGAGGCCCCAGCTCACCGAGCGGGAGTCGAGCACCCGCACGTCGAGCTCGTCTCCGACCGCGCGCATGGCGGCCCGGGCCGACTCGATGCTGGCCGACAACCCCGACGACATGTTGATGCACACCACCGCCTCGGCGCCCGCGGCGGCGGCGGCGCGGAAGGCCGTCTCGAAGGCGCCGGGGGCCGGGGCGGCGGTCTCGGGCAGCTGCCTGGACGACGCCAGTCGGGCGTAGAACTGGTCGGGGGTCAGGTCGACGCGGTCCAGCACCTCTTCCTCCCCGAAGCGGATGGCGAGGGGGATGACGGCCACCCCCAGCTGGTGGGCGGCCTCCTCGGTGAGGTCGCAGGCGCTGTCGGTGACGACATGGACGGTCACGGTGCCCCCTTTCGCCGACGAGACGCTCCGTTCCTAGGCCGCAGATCCCCCAGAGCTGACCTCCCGGGGGCGCAAGCCGTTACCC
>JBOGHU010000135.1:0-5396 GCA_050742255.1 Acidimicrobiales bacterium | reverse complement strand
GCCGGCAGCGCCGCCATTGCTTCGCCCACCCGGTCCAGCCAGGCGGGGTCGGGGTCGAGGGGGACCAGGTCGGGCTCGGGGAAGTACCGGTAGTCGAAGGCCTCCTCCTTGGAGCGCAGGGCGTTGGTGCGACCGGCCGCCTCGTCCCAGTGGCGGGTCTGCTGCACCACCTCCCGGCCCGCCTCCAGCCGCCCGGCCTGGCGGCGGGCCTCGTAGTCCACGGCCCGTCCCAGCGAGCGCAGGGAGTTGAGGTTCTTGATCTCGCAGCGGGTGCCCAGGGCTTGGCTGCCGGCAGGCCGGACCGACACGTTGGCGTCGACCCGCAGGCTGCCCTCCTCCATCCTGGCGTCGGAGGCCCCCGTCGCCTGGAGGATGGACCGCAGCTCGCCCACGTAGGCCCGAGCCCCCTCGGCGGAGCGGAGGTCGGGCCGGCTCACGATCTCGACCAGGGGCACCCCCGCCCGGTTGTAGTCGACGAGGGAGTACTCCGCCTCGTGGATGCGCCCGCCCCCACCCACGTGGGTGGACTTGCCGGTGTCCTCCTCCAGGTGGATGCGCTCGATGCCGACCCGGCCCCCGTCGGGGAGCTCCAGCCAGCCATCGACGTTGATGGGCTGGTCGTACTGGGAGATCTGGTAGTCCTTGGGCATGTCCGGATAGAAGTAGTTCTTCCGGTGGAAGAGGCTGGGCCGCACCCGGCAGCGCAGGGCCAGGCCCAGGGCCATGGCCAGCTCCACCGCCGAGCGGTTGAGCACGGGGAGGGATCCCGGCAGGCCCAGGCAGACCGGGCACACGTTGGTGTTGGGCTCGTCGCCGAAGGCGTTGCGGCACCCGCAGAAGAGCTTGGTGGCCGTGGCCAGCTCGCAGTGCGCCTCCAGGCCGACGACCGTCTCCCACGTCACCGGGCCGCCTCCGCCTCCAGCACGGCGGCGGCGCGGAACAGGGCGGGCTCGGCGAGGGCCGGGCCCAGCAGCTGCACGCCGAGGGGCAGGCCGTCGTCGCCGGCGCCGAAGGGGACCGAGAGGGCCGGGTGGCCGGCCAGGTTGGAGGGGATGGTGCACACGTCGGAGAGGTACATGGCCAGGGGGTCGGCGGTCTTGGCCCCGAGGGGGAAGGCGGTGGTGGGGGTGGTGGGGGCCACGAGCAGGTCGAACGACTCGTAGGCGGCGGCGAAGTCCCGGATGATCATGGTGCGCACCTGCTGGGCCTTGCCGTAGTAGGCGTCGTAGTACCCCGCCGAGAGGGCGTAGGTGCCCAGCATGATCCGGCGCTTCACCTCGGGTCCGAACCCGGCGGTGCGGGTGGCGGCGTTCATGTCGCCGGCGGTGGCGGCGTCGACGCGCAGCCCGTAGCGGACGCCGTCGTAGCGAGCCAGGTTGGACGACGCCTCGGCCGGGGCGATCAGGTAGTAGGCCGAGAGCCCGTAGCGCACGGCTGGGACCGAGACCTCCTCGACCTTGGCCCCGGCCCCGGCCAGAGCCGCGGCGGCCGCCGCCACCCGCCGCCGGGCGTCGGGGGCGATGTCGTCGCCCATCAGCTCGGCCAGGACCCCGACCCGGAGTCCCTCCACCCCGTCGTCGAGGTGGGGGAGGACCTCGGGGGCGGGTCGGTCGAGGGACGTGGAGTCGGCCGGGTCGTGGCCGGCGATCACCTCGAACAGGGCGGCGGCGTCGGCCACCGTGGCTGCCAGGGGGCCGATCTGGTCCAGGCTGCTGGCGAAGGCCACCAGGCCGTAGCGGCTGACCTGCCCGTAGGTCGGCTTCAGCCCCACCACGCCGCACAGGGCGGCGGGCTGGCGGATGGAGCCGCCGGTGTCGGAGCCCAGGGCCAGAGGGGCGAAGCCGGCGGCCACCGCCGCCGCCGAGCCCCCGCTCGACCCGCCCGGCACCCGGCTGGTGTCGTGGGGGTTGGCGGTGGGGCCGACCGCCGAGGTCTCGGTGGACGAGCCCATGGCGAACTCGTCCAGGTTTGTCTTTCCGATCGCCACCGCTCCGTTTAGGGCCAGGCGGGCCACCACGGTGGCGTCATAGGGCGGCCGCCACCCGGCGAGGATCCGCGACGAGCAGGTGGTGGGCACGCCCCGGGTGCAGAGGTTGTCCTTGAGGGCGACGGGCACGCCGGCCAGGGGGCCGGGGTCCTCCCCCCTGGCCACGGCCCGGTCGACCGCTCCGGCCGCGGCCCGGGCCTCGCCCTCCATGAGCGTGGTGAAGGCGTGGATCTCGGGCTCCCGGGCCCCGATGACGGCCAGGCGCTCCTCGAGCACCTCCGCCGCGGCCCGCTCCCCGGCCCGCACCGAGGCGGCCAGCTCCAGGGCGGTGGGGGCGGCGCCGGCCGTCATGGCGGCGCTGCCCCGCCGGGGCTCCTCACGGCTGCTCGTCCCCGAGGACGGGGGGGACCCGGAAGCGGCCGCCCTCCACCGCGGGTGCCATGCCGAGGACCTCGTCCCGGCCCAGGCCGGGGCGGACCTCGTCGTCACGCAGCACGTTGCGGAGGGTCAGGGGGTGGGCGGTGGGGGGCACGCCGGCAGTGTCGAGGGCCTCCACGTCGGCGGCGTGGTCGAGCACCGCGCCGAGCTGGGTGGCGAACAGGTCCAGCTCCTCGTCGGTCAGGGCCAGGCGGGCGAGGGCGGCCACGTGGGCTACGTCGTCACGGGTGATGTGCACGGCCACGTCTGCATGGTAGAGGCATGTGCCGTCCCCGGGCCGGCGTCCACGGCGCCGAGGGCCGCCCGGTCGGGGTGGTCACCGGTCGGGTCGGGCCAGCGCGGCGATGGCGTCGTCCAGGGTGGCCACCCCCACCACCTCCAGGTCGTCGCCGGCGGCGTCGCGGGCCTGGTCGAGCTCTTCGGCGGGGACGAGGAACACGGAGGCGGCGGCAGCCTCGGCGGCGTCGACCTTCTGGCGCACGCCCCCTACCGGCCCTACCCGACCATCGAGGTCGATGGTGCCGGTGCCGGCCACCGCCCTGCCCCTGGTGAGGTCGCCCGGGTCGGCCAGGTCGTACACGGTGAGGGCGGTCATCAGGCCGGCCGAGGGGCCTCCGATGCTGCCCTGGCGCACCTCCACCGGGAAGGGGAGGGAGAAGTCCAGCCCCACGGTGCCCACCGTCACGCCCAGCCCGGGCCGGCCTAGCTCGCCCAGCTGGGCCAGCGTCACGGTGATCCGCAGGTCCCGCTCCCCCCGCCGGACGGTCAAGGTCACCTCGTCACCGGCCGCACGGCGGGAGACCGCTGCCACCAGGTCCGATGCCAGGGCGATGGCCCGGTCGTCCAGCGCCGTCACCACGTCTCGGGGGCGCAGCCGCCCCTCGGCGGGGCTGCCGGGGAGCACGCCCGACACCTGGGCGCCCTCGCCGGACACCCCGACCTCCAGGCCGGCGGCCCGCAACCCCACCGCCGCCGCCACCCGGCTGCTCTCCCGGAACAGCTGTCGCTGGGTCTCGGTGTACTCCTCGGGATCGATGCCAGGGGGGATCACGTCCCGCTGGCGGAACACCTCGTCGTCACCGTCGATCCAGGCCTCCAGGGCGCCGGCGGCGGTCGGCTGGCTGAGCGCGACGGTGGTGAGGAGGAGCTGGCCGGAGACAGGGTCGGGGTCCCGGCCCAGCTCCACCCGCTCGGGGACCGAGAGGGCGGCACCGGGGGAGATCACCACCAGCGGCAGGGGGACCAGCAGGGCGGCGGCGGCGAGGATGGCGGCCGCGCCCGCCGCCGCGGCCCGCTTCACCTCGGCCGGGCGGCGGTGCCGTGTCTCACCGTCTGATCCTCCCACGCCCAGCCCTGCCGGGGGACGACGGGCCCCGCCCGGAGCGGCCGAGCCGCTACCACGCCGCCCCGGCCCGGTAGGTTGCGGCGCAGCCGCCGGACCGACCCCGGGGGAGGACAGAAGTGGCGACGTTCCCCTTTCTCAGTGACGAGTGGATCGAGGCTGCCCGGCTCATCCGTGAGGAGCACGGGCCCGCTCCGGCGGCCCCGGGCGGGATCAGGATGAACCAGGTCATCACCGACGTCCCGTTCGGGGCCGGCTCCATCGACGCCCATCTGGACTCCAGCTCGGGCGAGGTGGAGCTGGAGCTGGGCCACCTCGAGGCGCCCGACGTGACCATCACCGTCGACTACGACACCGCCAAGCACATCTTCGTCGACCAGGACCCCCGGGCGGTGATGCAGGCGTTCATGGCCGGCAGGATCATCGTCCAGGGCGACATGGCCAAGCTGCTCCAGGTGGTGCAGGGCATGGCCCCCGGCGCCGACGTCCCCGAGGTGGCCACCCGGATCAAGGCCATGACCGCCTGACCGGCACCGCCTGGCCGGTGGCAGAGACGCCGCAGAACCCGTCGGGGCGGGTCGGCCTCTTCGCGGTGGCTGGGGAACACCGCTTCCGGCGTGGACCATCCCAAGGGGCCCTGCGGCGGCCCACAGCGTACCGCTCCGGTGAGGCGGGGGCCTACCTCCGCTTCAGGTAGATGTTGACCAACGTGCCCCGGTCGACCGTCGCCCCGGCGGCGGGATCGGTGGAGTCGGGCTTCCCCTGGGCGGGGCCGAAGACCTGACCCGGTTCCAGCCCGGCCTCGATCAGCCGGCGGATGGCCCTCTCCAGCTCCTCGCCGACGATCCCGGGGATCTGAACCAGGTCCCGGCCCTTGGAGGCCACCACGGTTACGGTGCTGCCGCGGGCCACCGAGGCGCCCGGGCCGGGATCGGTGCCGATGACCCGCCCCTTCTCCACCGTGGAGCTGAACCGCTCCGCCTCTCTGACCTGGAGGCCCAGCTCCCCGAGCGCCGCCCGGGCCTCCTCGAGGGTCTTCCCGGCCAGGGGGGGCACGGTGCGGAGGGCGGGGCCGCCCGAGACCACCAGGTCGACCTCGGTGCCCTTGGGCAGCTCGGCCGGGCGGTCCTGGCCCTCCACCCCCCAGGTGATGACCCGGCCCTCGCCCACGTCCTCGCTGGCGGTCCGGGCGACCGAGCCCACCGCCAGCTCCGCCCCGGCCAGGAGCTGGGTGGCCTCGTCGACGGTCTTCCCGGTCAGGTCGGGGACGGCCCGGGGCGGGGGCCCCTGGGAGACGAGGAGGGCGACGGTCCCTCCGTCGGCCAGCTCGGTGCCCGCCGGGGGGTCCTGGGAGACGACGACGCCGGCGGCGACCGCCTCGTTGAAGTCCCGGTCCACCACCACCTCCCACGCCAGCTCCTCCTCGGCCTCGGCCTGGGCCTGGTCGAGGAGGGCCCGGGCCTCCTCCTCGGTGCGGCTGTCGAGGTCGGGGACGGGCGCGGTGGGCGGTCGGCTCTCCAGGTAGGCGGCGGCGGCCGCGGCGGCGGCCGCGCCCAGCAGCACCATGGCGAGGAGGACCCAGGGCCAGCGCCGCCGCCGGTGACCCTCGCCGCGGGCCCTGCCCTCGCC
>JBOGHU010000134.1:0-3553 GCA_050742255.1 Acidimicrobiales bacterium | reverse complement strand
GCTGGATCGTCCGCGATGTCTCGCGACACGACAGGGCGGAGGGAGCGGGATTCGAACCCGCGGGGCTCGCGCCCAGAGGTTTTCAAGACCTCCGCAATCGGCCGCTCTGCCATCCCTCCACGCCGTGACGTTACCCGGAGCGGTCGGGGCGGGCCACGATCGCCGCCCGCAGCCGGGCCACCCACTCGTCCGCGCCCCGCCAGGCGGCGTCCGCCTCCCGGCGCAGGGCGTCGCCCTGCTCGCCCGCTGCCGGGTACGAGCCGAGGAACTTCACGTCGGCCAGCTTGGCCTTGAGGTCCCGCAGGCAGTCGGCCACCAGCTCGTCGTCGACGTGACCCTCGAGGTCGATGATGAAGCAGTACTGCCCCAGGCCCTTCTTGGTGGGGCGGGACTCCAGCTTGGTCAGGTTGATGGCCCGGGCCGCGAACTCCTGGAGGATGGCCAGCAGGCTCCCGGGGCGGTCGGCCCGCTGGAAGCAGACCACGGTGGTCTTGTCGTGGCCGCTGGGCGGGGGGATGCCCTGGGTGCCGACGGCCACGAAGCGGGTCCGGTTCTCGGGGTGGTCTTCGATGTCGGAGGCCAGCACGTCCAGCCCGTACAGCTCGGCGGCCAGCGCCGTGCCCACCGCCGCCACCTCCGGCTGGCGGGCCTCTCCCACCAGTCGGGCGGCCTCGGCGGTGGAGTTGGCCGCCGCGGTCGTGGCACCAGGCAGCTCCCGGCGCAGGAAGCCTCGCACCTGGGCGGTGGCGTGGGGGAACGACACCACCGTGGTCACGTCGGCGAGCTTCGATCCCGGCGGCCCCAGCAGGTGGAGCTGGACGCTGATTACCACCTCCCGCTGCACCAGGAGGTCGGTGTCGAAGGCCAGGGTGTCGAGAGTGACGTTCACGCTGCCCTCGATGGAGTTCTCGATGGCCACGAAGCCGAGGTCGACCTCCCCAGCGGCGGTGACCGCCAGCACGTCGGGGATCGAGGTCACCGGCACCAGGTCGCCCCCGGCCAGGTCGGGCTGGGTCAGCAGCGCCTGCTCGGTGAACGTGCCGTGAGGGCCGAGGAAGGCGATGCGCGCCATTGGCGGGCCAGCCTAGAGCCCGCCTCCCGCCCCTGGTCGGGCGCCGGGCGCCCGAGGCGCCGCCCACGGGGCAGGATGAGGTCGTGGACGAGGCTGGCCTGTTGGACCTGATCGAGGGCGTGCGGACCGGGCGGGTCGCCCCCGACGAGGCGGTGGCCCGCCTGCGCCGGCTCCCCTTCGCCGACCTCGGCTTCGCACGGGTCGACCACCACCGGGCCCTGCGCCAGGTGATGGGCGAGGCCGTCCTCGCCCCGGGCAAGACCGCCGCCCAGTGCGCCGCCATCGTGGCCGAGCTGCTCGACCACCCCGGCGGCCCGGTGCTCCTCACCCGGGCCGACCCGAGCCAGATCACCGCCGTGCTCGACGTGGCCCCCCACGGGGTGGTCACCGCCTCGACGGTGGCGTGGCGGCCGGCCCCGTCCCGTCCCGAACCGGTCGTGGTGGTCACCGCCGGCACCGCCGACCTGGCCGTGGCCGACGAGTGCGCCGCCACCCTCGGGGCCTACGGGATCTCCCCCACCCGGCTGTCCGACGTAGGCGTCGCCGGCATCCACCGCCTGCTGGCCGATGCCGACACCCTGGCCCGGGCCCGGTGCGTGGTGGTGGTGGCCGGCATGGAGGGGGCCCTGGCCAGCTTGGTGGGGGGGTTGGTGGCGGCGCCGGTGGTGGCGGTGCCCGTCAGCGCCGGCTACGGCGCCGCCTTCGAGGGGCTGACCGCCCTGTTGGGCATGTTGGCCACCTGCGCCGCCGGGGTCACGGTGGTCGGCATCGACAACGGCTTCGGGGCCGCTGCCGCCGTGGTAAGAACCCTCGGGTGGCCCTCCCGTGGCTGAGCGCGGGCCCACGGTGGCGTGGTTCCACTGCTTCGCCGGGATCGCCGGCGACATGGCCCTGGGGGCCCTCCTCGACGCCGGGGCCGACCTGGCTACGGTGCGCAGCCTCCTCCACCGCCTCCCGGTGCAGGGCTGGTCGATCGAGGCCCAGCCGACGCTGAGGGGGGGGATCGCCGCCACCCGGGTGGTGGTCCACGCCGACCCCACCAGGGAGGTGCGTACCTACGCCCACATCGACAGCCTGATCACCGAGGCCCGCCTCCCCGAGAGGGTCCGGGCCAGGGCCGCGGCCACCTTCGCGGCCCTGGCCGCGGTGGAGGGTCGCCTCCACCGCCAACCCGTGGAGCAGGTCCGCTTCCACGAGCTGGGCGGCATCGACGCCATCGTCGACGTGGTGGGCGTGGCCGCCGCCCTGGAGGTGCTGGGAGTGGACCGGGTCGCCGCCAGCCCGGTGGCGACGGGGTCGGGGGTGGTGACATGCGCCCACGGGGCGCTCCCCAACCCCGCCCCGGCGGTGGTCGAGCTGCTGACCGGCGCCCCGGTCCGTGGCCTCGACGTGGCCGTCGAGCTCACCACCCCCACCGGCGCCGCCCTGCTGGCCGCCCTGGCCGAGCGGTTCGGCCCGCTCCCGGCCATGACCATCGCCGCCAGCGGCTTCGGCGCCGGTAGCCGGGAGCTGGACTCCCTGCCCAACCTCACCCAGGTGGTGGTGGGCCGGGCCGGTCCCGAGCCGGCCGCCGGCCAGCCGGTGGCCCTGCTCGAGACCAACGTGGACGACGTCACCGGCGAGACTCTCGCCCACGCCCTCGCCGCCCTCCTCGACGCCGGCGCCCACGACGCCTGGCTCACGCCCATCGTCATGAAGAAGGGCCGTCCGGCCCACACCCTGAGCGTGCTGGCCGACCCCAGCCTGGTCCCGTCGCTGGCCCGGGTCCTCACCGCCGAGACCGGCACCCTCGGGGTCCGGACCGCCGCCCTCGAGCGGTGGCCTGCGGCCCGGCGCCCCGACCAGGTGGAGGTGGAGGGTCTCCCGGTGCGGGTCAAGGTCGGGGGCGGGCGGGTGAAGGTCGAGCACGACGACGCGGCACGCGTCGCCGCACGCCGGGGCCTGCCCCTGCGGGAGGTGGTCTCCCGGGCCGAGGAGGCCTGGCGCCGCCGGCGACGCCCGGGCGGCGACGAGGGGGTGGCGGACCCCCCGCCCCACCCACCGGCTCCGAGCCCGCCCCCCCCGACCGGGTGACGATGGCGGGACTGGGCTACACCGCCGCCCTCCTCCTGGCCGCGGTGCTGGGCTGGGCGGGGGTGGCCAAGCTCGGTCGCCGGGAGCTCACCGGCCGCCGCTTCGGGGAGCTGGGTCTCCCCGCGCCCGGCACCCTGGCCGTGGCCGTGCCGGCGGGCGAGATCGGCCTGGCGGCCGGCCTGGTGGTGGCGCCGGGCTGGACCGCGGCCGCGACCATCGCCGTCCTGGCCGGCTTCACCACCGTCCTCGTGCGGGCGCTGCGGCAGGGGGCAGCCGTGGGTTGCGGGTGCTTCGGCGCTGCCGCCGACGCCCGCTTGTCGCCGGTGTCGGTGGCGCGCAACGCCCTGCTGGCGGTGGCCGCCGGCGTCGCCCTGGCGGCCGACCGGCCCGTCTGGCCCCACCCCGGGG
>JBOGHU010000133.1:0-6897 GCA_050742255.1 Acidimicrobiales bacterium | reverse complement strand
CGACGGGTTCTTCCCCTGGCTCGTCGAGGACCTCCTGTGACCCGCCCGCCTATCCGGTGCCCCGGTTCTCCGGTGCCCGCCCCGTTCTGCGTTCTGCCGGTGCCCCGCTCTCCGGCGCCCCGCCCCGCTCTCCGGCGCCCCGCCCCGTTCTCCGGCGCCCCGTCGCGTTCTTCGGCGCCCGCTCCCGTTCTCTGGCGCCCGCTTCTCCGGTGCCCGCTTCTCCGGCGCCCGCCCCGTTCTCTGGCGCCCGCTTCTCCGGTGCCCGCGCCGCCTCTCCGGCGCCCCGCTTCTCCGGTGCCCCGTCCCGTTCTCCGGTCGGTGGACGTCGGTGGGCGACGGTCGGTGACCGGAGAGCGGGGCCGGGCAGGGCGGCGCCGCCCGCGACACCCCTGCCGCCCGCCGGACACGCTGGTCGGACACGCTGGCCGGACCCGCACCCCGAGCCCGCACCCAGGGCCCGCACCCCGGACCCACGATCGCCGTCGCCCGGATGCAGGCGACGGGTGGGGCGCCCACCCACGGGGACAGGCTCTAGGCTGCGGCCATGGCCCCGGCGGACGTGGTGGTGTCGGCGGTGGTCTCGCTCCACCCCTCGGCCCAGCCCGGCGGGGGGAGGCTCGACCTCGCCGTGGCGGCGGTGAAGGCCCACTTCACCTCGGCCGGGTTCGAGGTCCACGCCCCCTTCGCCCGCAACTTCTCCATCGCCGCCCGGCCGGCGGTGTTCGAGGAGGTCTTCGGCGACCGCCTGGTGATCGAGGAGCGGGGCCTGGCCCGCTCCGTCACCACCGAGGGCGGTGGTCGGGAGCTGCCCCTGGAGGCCCTGCCCGAAAAGGTGCGGGGGACCGTCGAGTCGGTGGCGTTCGTGCCCCCGCCCGAGGTGGCCGGGGTCCCCACCCAGGGGTAGCCGACGCCGCCTCTAGCCGCCGGCCGGGCGGACCAGGGCGACCAGGCGGTGGTCGGAGGTGAACAGGCGGCGGGCGGCACCGAGGCCCACCACGGTGGTGGTGGTGGCCACCGCCCCCAGCACCAGGAACATCACCACCGCCTGCACCACCACCGCGTCCAGCGGGTCCACGCCGGCGAGGATGAGCCCGGTCATGGCGCCGGGCAGGGCCACCAGCCCCACCGCCTTGGTCCGCTCGATCTGGGGGATGAGGGCGGTGCGCAGGGCGGCGGCCAGGTAGGGGCGGGCGGCCAGCGGCGCCGGCTGGCCCAGGGCCAGGCGGGCCTCCACCTCGGCCCGCTTGTCCCGAAGCTCCTCCACCACCCGGCGGGCGACCAGGACTGTGGCGTTCATGGTGTTGCCCACCGTCAGCCCGGCCAGCGGCACCAGCGTGCGGCCCTCGAGGGGGAACACACCCAGCCCGAAGATCACGCCCAGGGTGACCGCCGCCGAGGCGGCGAAGCCGGCCCCGGCCAGGAGCAGCAACCCGGGCACCTCGGGAGCCCGGCGCCGGACCACGTCGGCGGCCACGCCGAACATGGCCACCACCCACAACCACGACCACACCAGGGGCCGGCCGGGGTCGAGGACAAGGCCCAGGGCCGCCCCCACCACCAGCAGCTGGCCGATGGCCCGGGCCGCCGCCCAGGTGATGGTCGCCTCCAGGCCCAACCGTCGCCAGCGTGACACCGCCACCGCCACCACCACCAGCACCAGGGACAGCCCCAGGCCGGCCCAGCCCACGTCAGCGGGCACCGTCGCCTCCCGAGAGGATGTGGGCCACCTGGGGCGCATCGATCCCCTCCGGCTCGCCCGCCAGCACCAGCCGTCCGTGGTCCAGCACCACCACGTGGTCGGCGAGACGGCGGAGCTGGGCCAGGTCGTGGGTGACCCACAGCACCGCCACCCCGCCCTCGGCCAGGCCCCGGGCCAACCGCTCGAAGGTACGCCTGGGGCCGGCGTCCAGCCAGGAGGTGGGCTCGTCGAGGAGCAGCACCTCCGGCCCGGTGACCAGGGTGCGGGCCAGGGCGACCCGCTGGGCCTCGCCTCCCGAGAGGTCCGCCGCCCGGCGGTCGAGGAAGCTCGGGGCAAGGGCGGCCTGCTCCAGGGCGGTGGCCCAGACGCCGTCCCCGGCGCCGGGCTTGGCCACGGCCAGGTTGTCGCGGACCGTGCCCCCGAAGAGCGCCGGGCGCTGGAAGACCATCCCGACCTGCCGGCGCAGGGCCAGGGGGTCGAGGCCGGCCACGTCGTCGCCGCGGAGGACCACCCGACCGGCGCTGGGCACCTCCAGGCGGTTGCACAGCCGCAGCAGGGTGCTCTTGCCCGCCCCCGAGGGGCCGGCCACCACCGTCACCCCCCGGCCCGGCACCTCGGCGGTGACGCCCTCGAGCACGGTGGCACCGGGCACGGTGACGGCCACGTCCTCGAAGCGGAACAGCGGCTCGGCCACGGGCCCGGTTGTAGCCGACAGGCCCGGCCCGCGCCGGCACCGGGCGCCCTGCGCCGCTACATCCGGCGGAACCGGTACAGGCGGAGGCTGTTGGTCACCACCGACACCGAGGAGAACGCCATGGCCGCCCCGGCGATGATGGGGTTGAGCAGCCCCAGGGCGGCGACGGGAATGGCGGCGGTGTTGTAGCCGAACGCCCACCCCAGGTTCTGGAGGATGGTGCGGAACGTGCGCCGTGACAACAGGATTGCGGTGGCCACCCCGTCGAGGTCCTCGGCCAGCAGGGTGATGTCGGAGGACTCGATGGCCACGTCGGTGCCGGTGCCGATGGCGATGCCCAGGTCGGCCTGGACCAGGGCCGGGGCGTCGTTCACCCCGTCGCCGACCATGGCCACCACCCGGCCCTGGCCCTGGAGGCGGCGGACCTCGTCGACCTTGTCCTCGGGCAGCACCTCGGCCAGCACCTCGTCGATCCCCACCTGGGCGGCGATGGCGTCTGCGGTGCGGTGGTTGTCACCGGTGATCATGGCCACCGCCACCCCCAGGGACCGCAGCCGGCCGACCGCCTCCACGGCGTCGTCCCTGAGCCTGTCGGCCACCGCCAGCACGCCCCGGACCCGCCCGTCCCAGCCGGCGAGGATGGCGGTCTTGCCCTCGCCCTCCAGGCGGTCGGCCGCCTCCTCCAGCTCGGCGGGGCCGGTGAGGCCGGCCTCGGCCATCAGCTTGCGCCGGCCCACGTGCACCACCGTGCCCTCGACGTCGGCCCGCACGCCGTGGCCGGCCACGGCCTCGAAGCCGGTGACCTCTGGCACCGCCACGCCCGCTGCGACGGCGGCGTCGACCACGGCCCGGCCCACCGGGTGCTCGGAGGCGGCCTCCACCGCCGCCGCCCGGCGCAGCAGCTCCTCCTCGGGCGTGTCGGGCCCGGCCTCGACATCGGTGAGCGCCATCTCCCCGGCGGTGAGGGTGCCGGTCTTGTCGAAGACGACCGTGTCGATGCGCTTGGAGCGCTCCAGCACCTCGGCCCCCTTGATCAGCACCCCCATGGCCGCGCCCCGGCCGGTGCCGACCATGATGGCCGTGGGCGTGGCCAGGCCCAGGGCGCAGGGGCAGGCGATGATCAGCACCGCCACCGCCGCGACCAGGCCCCGGGTGGGATCGCCGGCCAGCGCCGCCCACCCGGCCAGGGTGAGCAGGGCGACGACGATGACCACGGGGACGAAGACGCCCGAGACCCGGTCGGCCAGGCGCTGCACCTGGGCCTTGGAGCCCTGGGCCTGTTGGACCAGACGCACGATCTGGGCCAGGGCGGTGTCGGCGCCCACGGCGGTGGCCCGCAGGGTGAGCACCCCCTGGCGGCTGATGGTAGCCCCCGCCACCCGGTCGCCGGGGGCCTTGTCGACGGGCACCGACTCGCCCGTGAGCATCGACTCGTCGACCGCCGACGCCCCCTCGATGACCTCACCGTCGACGGGGATCTTCTCCCCGGGACGGACCCGCACCAGGTCACCTGGGTGGACCTGGTCGGCGGGCACGGTGCGCTCCTGCCCGTCCACCACGACCCGGGCCTCCTTGGCCCCCAGCTCGAGCAGGGCCCGGATGGCACCCGAGGCCCGTCCCTTGGCCCGGGCCTCGAAGTACCGGCCGAGCACCAGGAACGAGATGATCAGCGCCGCGGTGTCGAAGTACAGATCGCCACCGCCGGCAAGCTGCACCACCGAGAACCAGAACGCGGCCAGGGTGCCCAGGGCGATGAGGGTGTCCATGTTGGCGGTCCAGGTGCGGGCCCGCTCCGCCGCCACCCGGAGGAACGGCCAGCCCACCCAGAACTGCACCGGGACGGTGAGGGCGGCGATGGTCCAGCGGACCCAGATCCGGTCCATGGCGGTGAGGGAGAGCACCAGCACGGCCAGGCTCAGCGGCCAGGCCACAGCCACCCGCAGCAGCCACGCCGACTGGGCGGCAGCCTCCTGGTCGGCCTGGCTCTCGCCCGGCTCCGCCTCCTCGGGGGGCCCCAGCCGGTATCCGATGCGCTCGACGGCGGCGCCCAGTTCGTCGAGGGTCACCGCCCCGGGATCGAAGGCCACCCGGGCCCTACCGGTGGCGAAGTTCACCCCCGCCTGGCGCACCCCCTCCTGGCGGCTCAGCACCTTCTCCACCCGGGCGGCGCAGGACCCACAGGTCATGCCGGCCACCTCCAGGTCGACCTCGGTGGGCTCCTCGGGGGCCTCGGTCGGTCGCGGCTCGATCAGGCTGCTCATGCGGTCACCTCTGTGGTGGGGTTGGCGACGGGCCCCCGGTCGAAGCGGAGGGCCTCCATCAGCTCGTCGACGACGGCCTCGACCCGGCCCTCCTGCATGGCGTCGGCCACGCATGTCCGCAGATGGTTGCCCAGGACCAGCCGGCTGGCGCCCTGGAGGGCGCCCTCCACCGCCGAGAGCTGCTTCATGACGTCGATGCAGTAGGTGTCGTCCTCGACCATGCGGATCACCCCGTCGAGGTGCCCGCGGGCGGTGCGAAGGCGCCGGAGGAGGTTGGCTCGGTGGGTCGGATCCATGGCCATACCCTACCCACCCGGGGTGGGTAGGGCAACAGGCCTGGCAACAGGCCTGGCAACAGGCGACGTCAGGGGCGGCGGGCCCGACCCAGCACGTGGGGAGCGGTGAGGGCGGCCAGGGGGCAGGGGCGGAAGGAGAGGCGCCGGCACGCCTGGAGCTCGAACCCCGCCGCCCCTATGGCGGCGGAGGTGTCCCGGGAGGTGTGGCAACCCCCGGCCACCCGGGGCCAGACCCGGTCGGCGGCCCGCTGGGCCCGGGCCAGGCCGGGCGTGTCCGCCACCACGTGCTCGTAGAAGCGCAGCTGCCCGCCGGGACGGATCACCCGGGCCAGCTCGGCCAGGGCCGGGCCCTGATCGGGCACCGAGCACAGCACCAGCGACGCCACCCCGGCGTCGAAGACGGCGTCGTCGGCCGGCAGGCGCTCGGCGGTCCCCTCCACCACCGTCACCGGCACCGGGGCCGCCCGCGCCGCCTCCTCGGCCCGGGCCCGCAGGTAGGGCTCGGGCTCCACCGCCACCACCTCGGTCACCGTGGCCGGGTAGTGGGTGAAGTTCATGCCGTTGCCGGCGCCCACCTCCACCACCCGGCCGGCCAGCCCGGCCAGCAGCTCCCGGCGGTGCTCGGCCAGTGCGGGCTCCATCGCCCGGGCAGTGGCGTGGTATACGCGGGCGAAGATCGGGTGGCGAACGCTCACGGCCCTACCCCAGCACCTCGTCGGCCGCCCGGGCCAGCTCGGCCTCGGTCGCCACGTTGTCGAAGCGCTCCACGATGGTCCCGCTGCCGTCGACCACGAAGACCCACGGCTCGTTGGCGCCGTCGCTGCCGGGCGGGAAGATCCACTCAGGGGCGGCGGGGTTCAGCGTCTGGGTGTCGAAGTCCTCCCACACCTCCAGGTGGACGAAGTCCATCCGGTCCCCGTGCCGGGCGGCCAGGGCCGACACGGCGTCGGTGATGGGCCCGCAGAACCGGCTCTGGCAGTAGGTGGGGGTGGACACCACCACCATCGTCGGGCGGCCGGCGGCCAGGGCGTCGGCCACGGTCGTGGAGTGCAGCTCGGGGTCAGGGACCGGCCCACCCGGCTCCGGCCCGGCCCGGGAGTCGACGGCCCGGGCGGCCACGCCGGGGTCGCCGGCCAGCCGCTGTCGGGTGCGGGGCGCCGGATCACCCACGGCGGGGACCACCGGGGACTCGATGACCTCGAAGCTGGCGCTGGCCTCCACCGGTCCCCCCTCCAGCTCCACGGTGGCGGTCACCTGCCAGAACCCCACGGCGTCCAACGACACGCCCTCGGCGCCGTACACCCCGATGACCTCGGAGGGGTTCACCAGGGCGGGCCCGGTGCGCGCCGGGTCGGCGGCCTGGCCGGGGATGGGTCGGAAGCCGGCGGTGGCGGTGGGACCGGGCCGGGGCCGGCCCAGGGGCCGGTCCGAGGTGCCCCCGTAGGCGAAGGACAGCTCGACGGTGCCGTAGGCGGCACCCCGCTGCTGGTTGTCGATGAGCCCCAGAAGGAACCGCTGGGGCCGGTCGGCGACCAGCTCGTAGCTGGCCACCAGGGCGTTGAGCTGGGCCTCGGACCCGGCGGTGGTGCCCCCCTCCCCTGCGGGCGACCGGTAGGGGGCGGTGGCGGGACCGTCGGAGCTGCCGCACGCCGTGGCCACCAGGGCCAGGGCGAGCACCAGGGCCATTCCCAGGCGGGGCGGTCGGAGGGGACGGGGGGCGAGGGCGGTGGGCATCGGCGTTTCCTCTGGTCAGCAGGGGGCTGGGGCCGGGAGGCCGGTGGCGACGGCGGCGGTCCCGGCGGTGGCGACCAGGCGCTCGAGGTCGGCGGCCAGGGTGGCGGGGGGCGCGGAGGTGGCCAGGTCGGCCTCGACCTCGGACTTGGCCTCGAGGAGTCGGGCCGCCGCCGGGCGGTCGGTGGCGGCGGCGGCGGCGGCCAGGTCGTGGAG
>JBOGHU010000132.1:0-10081 GCA_050742255.1 Acidimicrobiales bacterium | reverse complement strand
GTGGTGGGCGAGGGGGGACTTGAACCCCCACGAGGTTGCCCTCACAGGAACCTGAATCCTGCGCGTCTGCCAAATTCCGCCACTCGCCCGAGCGGTACGACGAGGTTAGCGCGCTCCCCACCTCTCCCCGCCGGCGGGCGGTGGGTACACTGCGGGCGCGATGGGCCTCAAAGGGTTCGAGCGCCGGCTCGAGCGTCTGGTGGAGGGCGTGTTCGCCCGGGCGTTCAAGAGCTCCCTCCGTCCCGTCGAGCTGGGACGGCGCCTCGTCCGGGAGATGGACGACCAGCGCACGGTGAACGTGCGGGGAGCGGTGGCGGTGCCCAACCACTTCACCATCACCCTGGGCCCCGACGACCACGCCCAGTTCGCCGAGATCGAGGACAGCCTGGTCCGGGAGCTGTCCGATGCGGCCCGCAGCCACGCCCGGGTGGAGGGCTACTCCTTCATGGGCCCCGTCGAGGTCCACCTCCGCCTCGACCACGACCTGAGCACCGGCTCGTTCGGCCTCTCCGCCCGGTTCAAGGAGGGACCGGGGGGCACCTCCGCTGGGACGCTGGTGCTGGCCGACGGCGAGCGAATACCCCTGGGGGACGAGGTGGTCACCATCGGGCGCAGCCCCGACTCGAGAGTGCGCATGAGCGACACCAGCGTGAGCCGTCGACACGCCGAGGTCCGTCCCAGCGGTGAGGGCTTCGTCATCGTCGATCTCGGCTCGACCAACGGGACCCGGGTCAACGGGGCCGGCGTCAGCAGGCTGCGGCTCAACGACGGTGACGCCATATCGGTCGGTGACACCCAGATCCGCTTCGAGGCCTCGTAGTGCCGCACGAGGCCACGCGCTAGCCGGCTCGTGTCCGAACCTCTGCTCAACGTCCTCAAGATCCTCGCCCTGGTGCTCGTCTACCTGTTCTTCCTGCGGGTGCTGCGGGCGGTGTGGACCGAGGTCCGCCAGCCCACCGTCGCCGCCGCCGCCCCCGCCGGCCCCCGGGGCGCCAACCGCCCCCGGCGGGGCAACCCGTCCCGCCACCTCGTGGTCCTGGAGCCCCAGGAGCGGCGGGGTCACCGCTACGAGCTCGAGGCCGAGGTGACCCTCGGTCGGGCCTCCGGATGCCAGGTCGCCCTCGACGACACCTACGTCTCCCAGATCCACGCCCGGATCTTCGCCCGCGAGGGCGTCTTCTACGTCGAGGACCTGGGGTCGACCAACGGGACCTACCTGAACACCCGCAAGGTGGCCGCCCCCACCGCGCTGAAGGCCGGCGATCGGCTCCGGGTGGGCGCCACCGTGATGGAGGTGGGCCCGTGACCGGGCTGCGGTGGGGAGCGGCTACCGACACCGGCCGGGTGCGGTCGAGCAACGAGGACACGGCCCTGATCGCCCACCCGCTCTTCGCGGTGGCCGACGGCATGGGCGGCCACGCCGCGGGCGAGGTGGCCAGCGCGGTGGCGGTGGACACCTTCCAGGCCAACGCCCACCTCTCGCTCGACGGGCTGGTCGAGGCGGTGCGGCTGGCCAACCAGGCCGTGCTCGAACGGGCCGAGCAGGAGCCGTCCCTGCGGGGCATGGGGACGACCCTGTCCGTGGTGGCGCTGGTCCCCGGCCACGTGGAGGTCGAGGGCGGCGGGGCGGCGTCGGGCCCCCACATCGTGGTGCTGAACGTGGGCGACTCTCGCGTCTACCTCTTCCACGACCGGCAGATGACCCAGATCACCGAGGACCACAGCCTGGTCGAGGACCTGGTGCGGGAGGGACGGCTGGCCCCCGAGGAGGCTCGCGACCACCCCCAGAAGAACATCCTCACCCGGGTGCTGGGGAACGAGCCCGACGTCGAGGTCGATGCGTGGGAGGTCCTCCCCGACCGTGGCGACCGATTCGTCCTGTGCACCGACGGCCTGTCCAACGAGGTGGACGACGAGACCATCGCTGCCGTCCTCGGCCGCCTCGACGACCCCGGTGACGCCGCCCAGGAGCTGGTCGCCCGGGCCGTCGCCCAGGGTGGTCACGACAACGTCACCGTGGTGGTGGTCGACGTGGTCGACGACGCCCAAGCGGGCGCCCGGGGGCCGGTGTCGGCGACGGCTGCCGGGCCGCCCACCCTCAGCGGACCGGCCGTCGAACCCCGCGCCGGACCGGGCCCCGCGCCGCCCAACCCGAGCCGGGGCGGCGAGGAGCGGCGCTCCCTCCGGCTGACCTGGCGGTCCGCGCTGTTCGTGCTGGCGGTGGTGGCAGTCCTGGGTGGGGCGGTCGGCGCGGTGACCTGGTTCGCCCGCAGCACCTACTTCGTGGCCGCCGACGACGGCGAGGTGGTGGTCTTCCAGGGTCGGCCCGACGGGGTGCTGTGGTTCCAGCCCACCGTGGTGGAGCGAACCGGGCTGACCCTCGACCAGGTGCCACCGGCCCGCCGGGCGGAGCTGCGGGCCGGAAAGGAGCAACCCAGCCTCGATGCCGCCCGCCGCTATGTGGCCAACCTCGAGGCCCAGGCCACCACCACCACCACCACCTCCACCACCACCACCACCTCGGTGGGCCCGCCGTAGCGATGGGCACCCTCCGCCGCAACACGGAGCTGGGGCTGGTCCTGCTGGGGGCGGTGATCACCGCCGGCATCTACACGCTGGCCAGCCTGGGCACCGCCGCCAGCCTGCCGGCCGACATCGTCCCCTTCCTCGGCGTCGTGCTCGGCCTGGTCGGCCTGGCCCACGTCGCCACCCGGCGCATGGCTCCCGCCGCCGACGCCGTGCTGCTGCCCATCGCCGGGCTCCTCAACGGCATCGGCTACGTGTGGATAGCCCGCTTGGACGAGGACCTGGCCGCCCTCCAGGCCACCTGGACCGCCATCGGCGTCGCCGCCTTCGTGGGGACCCTGGCCCTGGTGCGCGAGACCCGGGACCTCGACCGTTACCGGTACACGTTCATGGTCGTGGGCGTGAGCCTCCTGCTGGTCCCGCTGCTGCCGGTGGTGGGCGCCACCATCAACGGGGCCCGCATCTGGGTGCGCCTGGGGCCGCTCAGCTTCCAGCCCGGGGAGTTCGCCAAGATCACCCTGGCCATCTTCTTCGCCTCCTACCTGGTGGAGCGCCGGGAGGTGCTGGGCATGGCCACCTCCCGGTGGGGGCCCATCGGGCTGCCCGACCTGCGCCAGCTAGGTCCGGTGCTGCTGGCGTGGGGAGCCTCGCTGGTGGTGATCAGCGCCGAGAAGGACCTGGGGTCCTCCCTGCTGTTCTTCGCCCTCTTCGTGATCATGCTCTGGGTGGCGACCGAGCAGCCTTCGTACCTGGCCGTGGGTGGCGTGCTGTTCGTGGCCGGCGCCGCACTGGCCTGGCAGGTGTTCGCCCACGTGCAGGACCGCATCACGCTGTGGCTCGATCCCTGGACGGGCATCGAGGAGAGCGTTCCCCAGATCGCCGAGGCCACCTTCGCCCTGGCCAGCGGCGGGGTAGCCGGCTCCGGCCCCGGGCTCGGCCTCCCCGAGCGCATCCCCGCCGCCACCACCGACTTCATCTTCGCCGCCATCGGGGAGGAGCTGGGGCTCCTCGGCACCGCCGCCGTGGTCTCTGCCTTCCTGCTCATGGTGGGGGCCGGACTGCGCATCGCCGCCCGGGCCGATCACCCCTTCGACAAGCTGCTCGCGGCCGGGCTCACCACCATCATCGGCCTGCAGAGCTTCATCATCATCGGTGGCGTCATCCGCCTGGTGCCCCTGACCGGCATCGCCCTGCCCTTCGTCTCCTACGGAGGATCCTCGCTGGTGGCCAACTACGTGCTCCTGGCCCTGCTCCTGCGGATATCCTCGGCCAGCGAGAGCCGGGCGTGAACAGCCAGATCCGCCGCCTGACGGTGGCCATGCTGGCCCTGTTCGGCGCTCTGTTCGTCCAGCTCAACCTGGTCCAGGTGCTCCGGGCCGAGCAGTACCGGGAGAACCCGGCCAACCGTCGCCAGATCCTGCGTGACTTCAACCGTCCCCGGGGCCAGATCGTCGCCGCCGACGGCACCGTCCTGGCCCGCTCGGTGCAAAGCGAGGGCCCGCTCGAGCTCCAGCGGGAGTATCCCGAGGGAGCGCTCTTCGGTCACATCACCGGGTACCTCTCGTTCGCCTTCGGCGCCGAGGGGGTGGAGCGCACCTACAACGACACCCTCGTCGGGCGGGAGATCGCGGGCTCGATCGACGACCTGGCCGATCTCCTGGTGGAGAAGAGTCGCAGCGGGGACGTGACCCTGACCATCCCCACCTCGGTGCAGCGGGCGGCACGGGACGCCCTCGGTGACCGCCGCGGCTCGGTGGTGGCCCTCGACCCCCGTGACGGCGCCGTGCTGGCGCTGTGGAGCTTCCCCAGCTACGACCCCAACGGCATCTCGACCAACGATCCCGAGGCAGCCAAGGCGGCACGGGACGCCCTGCTCGCCGACCCGGCCCAGCCCCTGCTCCCCCGGGCCTACCGGGAGACCTTCTTCCCCGGCTCCACCTTCAAGGTGGTCACCGCGGCCGCTGGCCTGGCGAGCGGCACCGTCACCCCCGAGCGGCCCAGCTTCCCCAGCACCTCGCAGTACCTGCCGCCCCTTACCACCCGACCCATCCGCAACTTCGGCGGCGGCACCTGCGGGGGCGCCCTCTTCGCCGTCCTGCGGGTCTCCTGCAACACCGCCTTCGCCCAGATGGGCGTCGAGATCGGTGCCCCGGCCCTGGTCGGCCAGGCCGAGAGCTTCGGCTTCAACGACCAGCCCCCACTCGACCTGCCGGCGGTGGAGACGAGCCCCATCGCCGACGTGGGCTCGTTCGAGCAGAACACCCCGGTCCTGGCCCAGACCGCCATAGGCCAGAACGCGGTGCGCACCACCCCCCTCCAGCTGGCCCTGGTGGCGGCAGGGATCGCCAACGGCGGCACGGTGATGGCTCCTCACGTGATGTCAGAGCTCTCGGACGACCAGGGGGCGCTGGTCCGCCGCTTCGAGCCCACCCCCTGGACGGAGGCCATGAGCGGCGACGACGCCGCCACCCTGCGGGATGCCATGGTCGGTGTGGTCGAGAGCGGCACGGCCACCCGGCTGGCCGTCCCCGGCGTGCCCACCGCCGGCAAGACCGGGACCGCCCAGCTCGGCAACGGGCTCTCCCACGCCTGGATCCTCGGCTTCGCCCCCGCCGACACCCCCCGGGTGGCAGTGGCGGTGATCGTCGAGGGCCAGCCCGGGGCCAGCGAGCAGACCGGCGGGCGGGTGGCGGCGCCGATCGGTCAGGCCGTCCTGGCCGCCGCTCTGGCCGCCACCGGCTGACCCGGCGCCCGCGCCCTCAGTCCGAGCGCAGGTCGCGGAGGAACCGCTCCACCTCGGCGACCAGGGAGCCATCGGGTGCGCCACCGTCGCCGCTCTCGTAACGTCGCTCCAGGCGCTGGAGGTACTCGGTCATCTCCTCGTCGTCGACCACCACCTCGGTCACCTGACGCTCGTACGCGGCCGCCGCCACCTCCAGGTCGGTGGTGACCACGGGGACCGACAGCAGCTCGGCGGCCCTGGTGATCAGCGCCAGCGCCGCCTTGGGCGAGGGGGCCCCGGGCACGTAGGCGGGCACCGCCGCCCACAGCGACGCCGCCGGCACGCCGGCACGGGCGCAGGCGTCGTGGAGGACGCCGACGATGCCGGTGGGCCCCTCGTAGGTCGAGCGCCCCAGGTCGAGGCGTTCGATGAGCTCGTCGCCGGCGGCGGAGCCGATCACCGTGGTGGGCCGGGTGTGGGGCACCTCGGCCAGCAGCGAGCCCAGGGTGAGCACCAACCGGGCACCGAGGTGGCGGGCCACGTCCACCACCTCGCCGCAGAACGTGCGCCATCGCAGCTGGGGCTCGGGCCCCAGGAGGACCGCGGTGTCCACCCCGGCGACGGTGCCGGCGGTCAGCTGGGTGATGGGCCATTCGATGGCCCGGGTCACGCCGTCACAGAGCCGGACCTTCGGGCGCACGCTGGTGAAGTCGAAGAACTCCTCCGGATCGATCTCGGCCAGGGGGGCGGGTGCCCAGCGGGACCGCAGCCAGCGACCGGCGGTGGTAGCGGCGTCACCGGCGTCGTTCCACCCCTGGAAGGCGGCGATGAGCACCGGGTGGTCGAGGCGAGGCGTCCCCGACCACCGAACGTGCCGCATGTCCATTGAGGCTACCGTCTCACCCACATCCCGGCGCCGGGCGCCGATAGACTCTCGCCGACCGTGAGACAGTCGACATGTCCATGACCGACGACAGCACGGGGACCGTGGCGCGGGTCATGAGCGCACCACCGGTGACCTCTCCGTCGACGGCCACCCTGGCCCAGGCGGCGGCACGGATGGGCCGGCACCGGGTGGGCTCGATCATCGTCGTCGACGACGGGGGCCGGGTGGTCGGCATCCTCACCGAGCGGGACCTGGTTCACTCCGCCGCCTCGGGGATCGAGCCCACCACCGCCGTGGTCGGGGATTGGATGACCAAGAACCCAGACACCGTGGGGCCCTCGCTCGACGCCGCCGCCGCCTTCGCCTGGCTGGACGAGCACGAGTACCGCCACCTCCCCGTCCTGGACGAGGACCGCCTGGTCGGGGTGGTGTCGATGCGCGACCTGATGCGGGTGGCGAAGACCCAGCCGGTCACACACCCCGGCCAGGTCGACGCCCCGCCCGGCCTGTCGGGGGTGGTCGTAGCCGAGACCAAGGTCGGTGACGTGCGGGGGGGCGAGGGCTTCTACCACTACCGCCAGCACTCGGCGATCGAGCTGGCGGAGCGGCGGACGCTGGAGGAGGCCTGGTACCTGCTCTTCGAGGGCCGCCTCCCCACCGAGGACCAGCGGGCCCGGTTCCTGGGCGAGGTCCGGGCGCTGCGGACCCTCCCCGACGCCGTCCGTCCGCTGCTGCCCCCGATCGCCACCGCCGGCACCACCTTCGTCCCCCTCGACGCGCTGCGCTCGGCCGTGTCGGCCACCGCCACCGCCCTCGACTTCCGGCCCTGCCTCGACATCGGCAGCGAGGAGCTGCGGGCCGACGCCATGCGGATCTGCGCCCTCGTGCCCACGCTGATCGCCGCCCTCTACCGGCTGCACTCGGGCCGGGAGCCGGTCGAGCCCCACCCCGAGCTGTCCTCGGCGGCCAACTACCTGTACATGCTGAGCGGGCAGGTGCCCGACCCCGATCACGCCCGGGCCGTGGAGCAGTACCTCATCGCCACCGCCGACCATGGCTTCAACGCCTCCACGTTCACCGCCCGCATCGTCACCTCCACCGGCGCCGACCTCGCCGGCGCGGTGGTGAGCGCCATCGCCGCCCTCTCCCGGCCCCCTCCACGGCGGCGCCCCCAGCCGGGCCCTGGACATGCTCGACGCCATCGGGCCCCCCGAGCGGGCCGAGGAGTGGATCCGCCAAGTGGTGCTCGCCGGTGACCGGATCATGGGCTTCGGTCATCGCGTGTACCAGACCGAGGACCCACGCTCCCTCCTCCTGCGGCGGATCGCCCAGCGCCTGGGCGGCGAGCGGGTGGCCCTGGCCACCGAGGTGGAGGAGACGGTGGTGCGGGTGCTGGCCGAGCTGAAGCCGGGGCGCCACCTCTACGCCAACGTCGAGTTCTACGCCAGCGTCGTGCTCGACCGCTGCGGCACCCCCCGCCAGCTGTTCACCCCGACCTTCGCCGCCAGCCGGGTCATCGGCTGGTGCGCCAACATCCTCGAGCAGGCAGCCGACAACCGGATCATCCGACCCAGCGCCCGCTACGTGGGGCCGCCCGCACCCCAGCCCCTACCCGACCCCGGATGACCGTCACGATCAGCGAGGTCGGCGAGGTCGGCCAGGTCACCACCGAGCTGGTCACCGCCTTCGAGCGGCTCGTCCCCCAGCTCTCCTCCACCTCGCCCCCCCCCACCTGTGCCGAGCTGGCCGAGATCGTTGCGTCGCCCGCCACGACCCTGCTGGTGGCCCGTGCCGACGGCGACGTGGTGGTGGGGAGCCTGACCCTGGTGGCCTTCCGCATCCCCACCGGCATGAGGGCCTGGATCGAGGACGTGGTGGTCGACGAGGGCGCCAGGGGGCAGGGCATCGCTGCAACCCTCACCCGGGTCGCCCTGGAACGGGCCCGGACCGCTGGTGCCCGCAACGTCGACCTGACCTCGCGCCCCTCCCGCCGGGCGGCCAACCGGCTCTACCGACGCCTGGGCTTCACTGCTCGAGACACCAACGTGTGGAGGATCGACCTGCGGTCGGAGTGATCCCCGTGCTCCGCTCCTCAGTCGCCTCCCCTGAGCGCACGCGCCTCTCGGGCCATGCGGCGCGCCTCTTGGAGCGGGACCGGGGTCCGGGCCGCGTCCGTCGACGCCGCCAGGACCGTCTTTACGGCCGTCTCCGGGCTCGTGCGCCAACCGGCATGGGCGACGACGGCCCGGGCGCCGGTTCTGGTGCACACCCAGAAGCCGACGCAGCGACCGCCGAGACGGACGGGCGTCATCGCGCCTCGTCGGAGCTCCGGTAGGGGGGCCGTCGCCACGAGCGGACGATGGGTCACGCCCACGGTAGGGACGCCGGTGACCGCGCCCAGGTGGACGGCCAGCCCCGCCCGTCGGGGATGGTCGGTCCCGGTGGCGTCGACCAACAGCACGTCGGGGAGGAGATCGAGAGCGGCCAGAGCTGCGGCGAGAAGCGGCCCTTCCCGCCTGGCGAGGAGGCCCGGCACGTAGGCGGCCGGTGCCCGGCCCGCCACCACCGCCTGGGCGAGGACGTCATCGGCACGGCGCGGCAGCCTGTTCCCGGGTGCGCCGCCCGACGACGTGCCCGGCCGCCACGCCACACATGCCGCCCATGCCCGATCGCCGGGGCTGCCGGGCCCTGCCTCACCGCGAGCGAAGGCGACGAAGCATCCTCCGATGACGGCCCGAGCCGGCGGCGACCACGGGTCGGCGGCAAGGGCGGACTCGGCCTCTCCCGCCAGCGCGCACTGGACGTCGACCAACTCCTGGTCGCTCGACGGCCACCCTGAGACACCATCGCCCCGAGCCCAGACCGCTCCGGCCGTCCCCGTCCTCCCCGGCTCTGGGTCAGCCGAGGTCGTCGGGGGTCACCGGCCTCGGCACCGAGGCCTCGTAGCCGACCGGGAGCCACACATCGCCGAGGACGGTCACGTAGTAGACCTGCCAGTGGTAGTAGCCCAGGTAGGCTCGCTCGTCGGCCCTGATCTGCTCGGCGTAGGCGGTCACCGCGTTCACGTAGCGGGGAGTGGGGTTGTAGCGGAAGAGAGCGTTCGCCAGGTCCCCCGGGGCCCCGTTGGCAGCCAGGTAACGGGCGGCGGCAAGGATGGCGTCGTGGTTGTCGTTGATGTCGCCCTTCCCGTACCGGGCCCAGGTGGACGGGAGGAACTGCATGGGCCCCTGGGCGCCGGCGGGGCTCGAGCCCCGGATCCTCCCCATGCGGCTCTCGGTCAGGTGGATGGCGGCCAGGTACTCCCAGGGAACGCCGAAGGCGGCCTGACCCTCCTCGTAGTACCGCCGCAGCTCCTCGGGCGGGGCCGGCACCACGATGCGCCACGCCGGCAGCTCCTCCCTCGGCTTGCGCAGCAGCCGGCCCAGCTCCCGGCCCGCCCCGACGTTGGCCGCCACCACCGGCCGCAGCCCCTCGGGAACCCGCTGGGCCACCTCGGCGTCCCACTCGGGGCGCCCGGCCAAGGTCCGGTAGGCCACCTGCTGGAGGTGGCCGGCGGTGGCCAGCTCGTCGGGGGCGGTCCCCGGGTCGCGGATGGCACCCTCGGCGGCGACGATCTGCTCGGCCAGCCCGGCCGGCCCCTCGGCGGCTGCCGGCGGCACCTCGAAGGACGGAGCCTGAACGACGGTCGTCGTGGAGGTGGTGACCACCACCTCCGCCACCGGGGGCAGTGGCCGGCGTTCGAGGCCGATCCCGCTGCCGTCGCTTCCCGCGCAGGCGGCGGTCAGGGCGGCGGCTACGACGAGCAGACCGGTGGCCAGACGGGACATGACCCACGATGCTACGGAGGCCGCTGGCCCCAGGGGTGTCGGACCGGCGCCGCCGGGGGGCTTCGCCCCCGGGGGCGGCCCGGGGGGGGCCGGCGGCACCGGGGGGCCGGGGCCCGGGGT
>JBOGHU010000131.1:0-11843 GCA_050742255.1 Acidimicrobiales bacterium | reverse complement strand
GGCCAGCAGCGACCCCAGCAGGTCGGCCGCCTCGCCGGGCCGGTACCGCAGGGAGGCGGCGGCGTATGGCGTCATCCCCGTCGTCACCGGGCTCAGCTCGACCACCCTCAGGCCCGACCACACCGCTGCGTGTCGCAGGCGCAGGTACAGGACCGGGAGCTCCTCCTTGAGGTCGGGGGCCAGGAGGACCACGGTGTCGGCGGCGCAGGCGGCGTCGATGGTGGCCCGGGGCAGGCCCAGCACCGCCTCGGCGGGGAGGCCGTCGCCGAGCTGGGCGTCGACCGAGTCGGTGCGAAGCACGGTACGGGCCAGCTTGGACCAGGCGTAGGCGTCCTCGTTGGTGAGCCGGGCCCCGCCGAGGACGGCCACCGATCCCGACCCGTGGGGGGCCTGGTCCCGTGCCTGGCGCAGGCCGTCGGTCGCCCGGGCCAGGGCGTCGGCCCACGAGGCCTCCCCCAGCGAGGTGCCCTGGCGCACCAGCGGAGACCCCAGGCGCTCGTCGCTGTTGACGGCCTCGAAGTCGAAGCGGCCCTTGTCGCACAGCCAGCCCCAGTTGACCGGGTCGACGTCGACGCCCAGGTAGCGGAGCACGCGGTTGGACGAGGACTGCACCGCCACCCGGCAGCCCACCGAGCACGACGTGCAGGTGGACTCCACCTGGTCCAGGTCCCAGGGCCGGGCCCGGAACCGGTACGGGGTGGCCGTCAGCGCCCCCACCGGGCAGATCTGCACGGTGTTGCCGCTGAAGTAGGAGGCGAAGGGGTGGTCGGGGTAGGTGTTGATCTGGGTGGTGTTGCCCCGGCCGATGAACGAGATCAGGGGGTCACCGGCCACCTCGTCCGAGAACCGGGTGCAGCGGTCGCACAGGATGCACCGCTCCCGGTCCAGCTGGACCAGGTCGCTGATGGGGATGGGCTTGGCGAAGTGGCGCTTCTCCTCCACGAAACGGCTCTCACCGGGACCGAAGGCGAGCGTCTGGTCCTGCAGAGGGCACTCGCCGCCCCGGTCGCACACCGGGCAGTCGAGGGGGTGGTTGATGAGCAGGAGCTCCAGCACGCCGTCCTGGGCCTTCTTCACCGCGTCGGAGGTGGTGGTGACCGACATGCCGTCGGCGACGGGGGTGGTGCAGGCGATCTGCAGGCGGGCCCCCCGCCCGGTGTCCACCTCCACCAGGCACATCCGGCACATCCCCACCGGGCGCATGCGGGGGTGGTAGCAGAAGCGTGGTATGTAGGTGCCGTGGCGCTCGGCGGCGGCGATCAGCCACTCTCCCTTGCGGGCGTGGACGTCCGCCCCGTCGATGGTGACGGTGAGGGCGTCGCGGTCAGCCACGGCTCTCCGAGAACGGGCACGCCCCGTCCTTGACGTGGGTGAGGTACTCGTCACGGAAGCGCCAGACCGAGGAGAAGACCGGCGAGACCGCCGACGGGCCCAGGGGGCAGATGGTGGTCTGGTTGAACGGGAACGGCACCGCTTCCTCCCGACCCGCCAGCCCCGGGGGGCCCGGGAAGGGGCCGGGGCTGATGTTGTCGCCGACGTCGAGCAGCAGGTCGAGGTCGTCCTCCCGCCCGGCGCCCTGCTCGATGCGGTGGAGCACCTTCTCCAGCCACGAGGCGCCCTCCCGGCAGGGGGTGCACTTGCCGCAGGACTCGTGGGCGAAGAACCGCACCAGCCGCCAGGCGGCCCGCACCGAGCAGGTGGTGTCGTCCATGACCACCACCGCCCCCGAGCCCAGCATGGAGCCGGCCCTGCCCACGTCGTCGCCGTCGAGGGGCAGGTCGACCTGCTCGGGGTAGAACCACGGCGCCGACGCCCCGCCGGGGATGAACGTCTTGAGCTCGTTCCTGTCCCGGATGCCACCGCCGTAGACGGGGGCGTAGATCAGGTCGCGGAAGGTCGTGGTGTGCTGCTCCACCTCGTAGTTGTCGGGGCGGCGGACATGGCCGGAGAGGCAGAACATGCGGGTCCCCTTCCAGCGGCCCCCGCCCAGGGAGGCGAAGGCGCCGCCGCCGTGGCGCAGGATCCACGGGAGGTTGGCCAGGGTCTCCACGTTGTTGACCACGGTGGGCTGCTGGTACAGGCCCGTGGCCGCCGGGAAGTACGGGGGCTTGATGCGGGGCATCCCCCGCTGGCCCTCCAGGCTCTCGATGAGGGCGGTCTCCTCGCCCACGATGTAGGCCCCCGCCCCCCAGTGGAGGATGATGTCGAGGTCGAAGCCCGAGCCCAGGACGTCCCGGCCCACGTAGCCGGCGGCGTAGGCCTCCTCCAACGCCGTGGCCAGGCGCTCCTGGGCCAGGGCCATCTCCCCGCGGACGTAGAGGAAGGCCCGGTCGGCGCCGATGGCGTAGGCGCAGATGAGGATGCCCTCGATGAGCTGGTGGGGGTCGCGCTCCATGAGCGGGCGGTCCTTGCAGGTGCCGGGCTCGGACTCGTCGCCGTTCACCACCAGGTACCGGGGGAACACCCCCTCGGGCAGGAACCCCCACTTGCTGCCGGCGGGGAACCCGGCCCCGCCCCGCCCGGTGACGTTGGACGCCTTGACCTGGTCGACCACCGACTGGGGCTCCATCCGCAGGGCCCGGCGCAGGCCGTCGTAGCCCTCGGTGGCCAGGTAGAGCTCGATGGTGTGGGAGTCGTCCAGCCCCAGGCGGGCGGTGACTATCCGGGGGGCGTTGGTGACGGCCACGGGCCTATCCCACCTCCCCCGCCGGGACGGTGGGCTCGGCGGCGGTGGTCTGGGGCACGTCGGGGCCCTGGCGCACCCGGGTGAGCACGCCGTGGCGGGGCACCTGGTCGTCGAGGCGCCCGGCGGCCAGGTCGTCGAGCAGGGTGTCGACCGCCTCGGGGGTCATGTGCTCGAAGTAGCGGTAGTTCACCTGCAGGCAGGGCGCCCCGGTGCAGGCGGCGACGCACTCGACGTCGGAGAGGGTGAACATCCCGTCGGGGGTGGTGGCACCGGCCCTGACGCCCAGCCGCCGCTCGCAGTGGGACAGCAGCTCCTCGCCCCCGAGGAGCAGGCAGGAGATGTTGGTGCACACGTCGACGAGGTACCGGCCCACGGGCTGGAGCTTGAACATCCCGTAGAAGCTGGCGGTCCCGAGCACCTCGGCCGGCTCCAGGCCGAGCAGCTCGGCCAGGTGCTCCATGGCCCCGGGGCTGACCCAGCCGTCCTGCTCCTGGGCCACGTGCAGCAGGGGGATCAGCGCCGAGCGCGAGCGCGGGTAGCGGGGGATGATCTGGCGGGCCAGGGCCACGCTCTCGGGGGTCAGGCGGGGCACGGCCACTCCGGAGAACGGGTCACCGGTCCACCTCGCCCATCACGGGGTCGACCGAGGAGATGACGGCCACGGCGTCGGCCACCAGGCCGCCCCGCATCATGTGGGGGAGGGTCTGGAGGTTGACGAACGACGGCCCCCGGATGTGGCAGCGGTAGGGCCGGGCGCTGCCGTCGGAGACCAGGTAGCAGCCCAGCTCGCCCCGGGGCGACTCCACCGCCGCGTACACCTCGCCCTCGGGCACCTTGAACCCCTCGGTGAAGATCTTGAAGTGGTGGATGAGAGCCTCCATCGACTCGTCGATGCGGGCCCGGGGGGGCGGGGTCACCTTCTTGTCCTGGACCCGGTAGTCGCCGGCGGGCATGCGCTCGACCACCTGGCGGACGATGCGGGCGGACTCCCGGATCTCGTTGACCCGCACCGCGTAGCGGTCGAACACGTCGCCGTGGGTCCCCACGATGACGTCGAAGTCGACCTCGTCGTAGGTCAGGTGGGGCTGGTCCCGGCGCAGGTCCCAGGCCACGCCGGTGGAGCGCAGGATGGGCCCGGTGGCGCCCAGGGCCACCGCCTCCTCGGGGGTGATGACCCCCACCCCGTCGCTGCGCTCGTGCCAGATGGGCTGGCCGGTGAAGAGGTCGTCGTAGTCGACCAGCTTGCGCTCCACGTCGTCGACGACCCGGATCACGTCGTCCTGCCAGCCGTCGGGCAGCTCGGCGGCCACGCCGCCGGGGCGGATGTAGTTGTGGTTCATCCGGAGCCCCGAGACCTTCTCGAGGAACTGCAGGACCTCGTCCCGCTCGCGGAAGCCGAAGATCATCGACGTGGTGGAGGCCATGTCCATGCCGTTGGTGGCAAAGAACAGCAGGTGGGAGGCGATCCGGTTGATCTCGCACACCAGCATGCGGATCCAGGTGGCCCGGGGGGGCACCTCCACGCCGAGGAGGGCCTCGGTGGCGAGGGAGAAGACCAGCTCGTTGAAGAGCGGCGAGAGGTAGTCCATGCGGGTGACGTTGGTGCCGCCCTGGAGGTAGGTCAGCTCCTCGGCGGTCTTCTCCATGCCGGTGTGGAGGTAGCCGATGATCGGCTTGGTGCGCAGGACCGTCTCCCCTTCCAGCTCCAGCATGAGGCGCAGGACCCCGTGGGTGCTGGGGTGCTGGGGCCCGAGGTTGATGATCATGGTGTCCTCGGCCTCGGCCGGTCGGTCGGCCAGCTCGGCCGCCGCCTGCTCGGAGAGGCGCAGCACCGCTCCCGAGTCCCGCAGCAGCTCCGAGGTGGTGGCCCCCGTCCGCGGCCCCAGCTCCTGGGCGCCCTCTGAGGTCGCCGCGCCCACCCGGCCCTGCGCCGTCGAGCTCATCGGGGACCGGGCGCGCCCTTGAACTGCACGGGGATGCGGCCCACCGCGTAGTCCTTGCGAAGCGGGTGGCCCTCCCAGTCCTCGGGCATCAGTATGCGGGTGAGGTCGGGGTGGCCGCTGAAGACGATGCCGAACATGTCGTACACCTCCCGCTCCATGGCCTCGGTGCCGGGGTGCAGCTCGTACAGGGAGGCCAGGGTGGGGTCGCCCTCGGGCACCTGGACCCGCAGGCGCACCCGCTCCCGCCGGGACAGCGAGACCAGGTTGACCACCACCTCGAAGCGCTCCGGCGCCACCCCGGCAGGGAGGCCGGTACGGCCCGGGTGGGTCAGGTAGTCGACGGCGGTGAGGTCGGAGCAGAGCCGGAACCCGTCGTCGGCCAGCTCGGCCACGACCCTGGCGTACCCGGCCCGGGAGGGGTGGACGACCATCGCGCCCCGCGGCCGGCTCACCGGTGCCCCGTGGCAGGTCTCGACGACCTCCCTCGGCGTCTCGGTCACCGGGGCGTGCCGACGTGGACGGGCGGACGGGCGATGGTGACGGGGGTCTCGGCCCTGGCCTGCTCCCCGACGTGGACCCCCGCCCCGCCGGCGGGGCGCTGACGGCGCCTGGTGATCTCGTCGGTGCGGATCAGCTCGTGAAGGGTGAGGATCGAGTGCAGGAGGGTCTCGGGGTTGGGAGGGCAGCCGGGAGCGTAGACGTCGACGGGAACCACCTGGTCGACGCCCTGCACGATGGCGTAGTTGTTGAACATCCCACCGGTGGAGGCGCACACGCCCATCGAGATCACCCACTTGGGCTCCATCATCTGGTCGTAGACCTGGCGGAGCACCGGGGCCATCTTCTGGCTCACCCGACCGGCCACGATCATGAGGTCGGCCTGGCGGGGAGAAGGCCGGAACACCTCCATCCCGAAGCGGGCCAGGTCGTAGTGGGCGGCGCCGGTCGCCATCATCTCGATGGCGCAGCAGGCCAGGCCGAAGGTGGCGGGCCAGACGCTGTTGCGCCGGGCCCACTTGACCACGTTCTCCAGGTTCCCGGTCAGGAAGTTGTGCTGGAGCCCCTCGAGGCCCTTGCCGAGGCCCATCAGGCGGGCGCTCCTTCCCTGGGTCGGCGGGTGGAGGGCATCTCCGCCGAGACCACCGAGCCCTGGGCCAGGCCCACCCGCCTGGTCGTGGATTCGGTGGTCCGCCCGAGGGCGCCGGCGGGGTCCAGGCGGCGGCGGCGCACGGTCGGCCCCCAGTCGAGGCCCCCCTCGGCGATCTCCCACACGAACGACAGGAAGAAGGGGACGATGAAGACCATGATGGCACCGAGCCCGTAGGCGCCCAGGTCCCGGTAGATGACCGCCCAGGGGAACAGGAAGATGATCTCGATGTCGAAGAGGATGAAGATCATCGCCACCAGGTAGAAGCGCACCGGGAAGCGCTCGGGCGGGTCGCGACGGGGGATGATGCCGCACTCGTACGGAGCAGCTTTGGCAGCGTTGGGACTGCGGGGGGCGAGGACCCGGGTGATCATCGCCGCGCCGATCGTGAACAGCACGCCCAAGACAAGCAGCGTGATCAGTGGCAGGTACTGATCCACCCAGCCTCCTCCCCTCGTTGTGCTCATCACGGTCAGAACCGGAGGTGACTTCTCGGGCCGTGGCCCCAGAACTCGCCACCAGTTCGGGTTTTCTAGACGGCCGCGGCCGCTCGTGCTGTGGCCACCGCCTTGTCGCGCCGATGCAGCGTGTTGCACGTCACCCCGAACAGCACGCCGAAGATGATCGTCACCATGGCGGCCGGGAAACGCAGGTCGCCGAGATCTCGCACCAGCAGCACCGACAGCACCGGCTCGCTCTCGTCGATCCGGGCCGGTGGCGCCGCCTCGCCGGGCTCGGCCTCCTGCTCGACCGCCGGCGCCACCTGCACGATGGCGTAGTGCGTCGGGTGGCTCCAGTGCCACCACGTCGACAGCTCGTACGTCACCCGTCCCCACATCGAGTTGTCGTCGCGCTGGGGCTTGCCGCCGAGGCTGAACGTGTCGCGCACGACGTAGTCCGCCGACTCGGAGATCTCGCCCTCGCCGGCCAGCGCCGCTCCCTCCGGCCCCAGGTTGGCCTGCACCACGGCGAGGGCGTCGCCTCGCTGCCGGTCCGACACGGCCAACAGCGTCCAGCCGCCGAGCGCCTCGTCGATGCCGTACTCGTCGACGAGCGACGGGTCGGCCTCGATGAGCTCGCCGAGCGTCAGCGTCGCCTCCCGCTCGGGCGGCGCGTCGGGCGGCAGCACCTCCTCGAGCAGCTCGGGATGATCGTCGATGACCTCTTGCGGCGTCGGCAGGTCCTCGAGGGCGAAGCGCAGGCGGTTCGCCTCCTCGTTCGCCATCTGGGCCAACTCGGTGTTCGGATCCGCCACGTGCCAGGACGGTGCTTCGCCCTTCATGCCGATCCCGTAGATCCACCAGATGATGCCCATGATCATCATCCAGCCGAAGAGAGACGCCAGGGCGATCAGCACCCCGGTGCGGATGCCCGTGTTCGTGGCGACGATCAGGTAGAGCGAGCCGACCAGGACGCCGAGGCCGACCAGCAGGCTCAGGATGTTGCGGATCTCGGGCGACCACGAGATGGCCGCGAGCAGATCGACGTGCGCGAGCAGCCGCCCCATCAGAGGTCCCGCTCGTAGTCGACGATGGCCTCGATCATCTCGGCGGTGAGCACGCCCGGGCTCGGGTCACGCGCTTGACCGCCGTTGATCCACCACAGCGCCTCCTCCTGGGGACGGAACCCGAAGCCCGGCATGAGGCCGTCGCCCTGGCCGGTCACGCCGTAGCCGATACCGTTCTCCGACCCGTCGGTGATGAAGGTGACGTGGTCGGCCTCCTCCGGGAACTGGCGCTCGGTGGCACCGTCGCACAGGTTGGGCGCGAAGGCGCCGCCGCAGCCGGAGATCTCGGCGATCTCGTCGTAGCTCTCCCGCGAGTAGATGGACTGCTCCTGGCCGTCGACCTCTTCGGTGCCGACGGTCTCGAGCTCGAAGAACGACCACCCGTTGGTGTGGCAGCGACTACAGCTGACATCGGTGGCGTCGCTCTGCACGAGACCGAGGTTGAACAGCGCCTCGCCCTCGCTGCCGAACAGCGGCCGGCCGTCGTCGGCGTTGAGCGCCATGGCAGCGTCGAGCGCTTCCTGCGCCTGCTGCTGTGCCTCATCGGGCGACAACTGGATGCTCTCGAGGTAGTCGACGAGGTTCTGCACCTGCTGCTCGTTCAGCGGGCCGCCGCCCTCGACGCCCCACGCCGGCATCGGCGTGCCCGGGCGGCCGAAGGTGAGGATGAAGGTCACCTCCTCGCGGCTGTGGCGCAACAGCACGGTGTTGAGCGCCGGAGCGCGCCACTCGACGGGCTCGATGTCGCCGTTCGGCAGCGTGCGGTTGAAGGGCGCGACGCCGCCGACCCCCTCGGAGCCGTGGCAACCGGCGCAGTTGAGCGCCTGCAGGTTGTCGCCCGTCGGAGCGAACATGGCCTCACCGCGCTCGGTGAACTGCCGGTTGAAGTTGCCCGCCGCGTTCTCCTGCCGGGCCGGCTCCATGATCCAGTAGAAGGGCAGCCCGACGGCGAGTACCACCAGCGTGAGCAGGCCCACCGTCAAGGACTTGTCGAGCTTGGGACCCTCGAGGGTCTCGTCGTCGTAGTAGGGCTTGCGGTTCGCGGCGACCTCGAGCTCGCTGCCAAGCTCCGGTTTGCCTGTCCACCGGACGTTGACGATGACGTACGCGACGAAGACAGCCAGGACGACGACCATCAGCACAAGGCCGATCGTCCGGTACACAGTCGCGAACATCGCGGCAGCGTTGATCATGTGGTGCTCATCGCTCCTCAGAGATCCAGCGCACTCGCACAGGACAGGCTGGCGAGACCGGCCCGGAGGTGAAGCCGTAGCGGCGAAGCCGCCCCCACGCGCCGGACGGCACGCGTAGCGCCCGACGAAGCGAGCCCCCAGGGCGAGCGGAGCGGGCGCAAGCAGAGACGCGAGCGGGCGCAAGCCATGTCAGTGCTCGCCGCCCCCGCCGATGCAGTGCGGGCCCTCGGCTTCCTGACCGGTGGTGTTCGTGCCGATCGGCGGGCCGAGGATGATGGTGCCGGGGTTGGTGTCGACCGTGATGCGATCGCCGTCGATGGTGACGGGGAACCGGTCGAGACCCCGCGGCGCCGGGCCGCCCTTCTTCTCGCCGACCCGGTTGTACTGCGAGCCGTGGCACGGGCACTCGAACCACTGCGACGTTTCGCACTCCGGCACGCGGCAGCCGAGATGGACGCACTTCTGGTACAGCGGCACGAAGCCCGCCTCCATGGCCACCAGCTCGGGGGCCGAGTACGCCTGCCGGGCCTTGTCGATCGCCGCGCTCGGGTACTCGGTCACCCACGTGCGGGCCTCGGGGTAGTAGGCGAAGCCGTTGCCCTCGCCGATGGCGGTGCGGATGTCGTCGAGGGTACCGATGGCGATCTTGCCGCCGAACCCGCCCGACCCCGCCGGCCACAACATGCCGATGATCGACACGCCGAAGGCCGACAGCCCGAAGGTCGAGACGCCGATCACGGAGCGGTTCAGGAACTGGCGTCGAGTGACGGCCAGGGCCTCGGGCTCCGGGGGCGTCCACGGCACCGGCGCCCGGTCGGCCGCCAGCTCGACGTCGGCCGGCGGTTGGCGCCAGACCAGCTCGGCCGACCGCTCGACCTCGCGCTGATCCGGCTGGGCTCGCTCCTCGGGCACCGCGGCCGCCGACCGGTCGCGCTTGCGCGTCTCGCGGCTGAGCGTGCCGATGGCCTCGCCGGTGTCGCGGCGACGCGCGGCGCCGAGGAGGAGGATGCCGGCGAGCAACACCAGCACCGGGATGGCGATGATCAGTGCGTTCATCAGCGCGCCTAGAGGTCGAAGAACAGGCCTTCCCGCCACGGGAAGGTGAAGTTGAAGCCGGGACCGCGGAAGAACACGCCGATCATCACCAGGACCGCCCAGAACATCAGGTGCACGGTCATCAAGGCGATGGCGAACTTGCGGTCTTCGGGCTTGTTGGACGGGTTGCGGTCGGTGTACGGGGCGAGGATCAGCGCGAACAGGCCGATGCCGGGGATGGTCACGCCGGCGACCATCGGGTGGAACATCGTCAGCAGCTCCTGGAGGCCGAGGAAGTACCACGGCGCCTTCGACGGGTTCGGCGTCTGGTTGACGTTGGCGAGCTGGAGAAGCGGCGCATTCACCAGGATGGAGAACACCAGGAGGAACGCCGACATCAACAGCAGCGACACGAACTCGACCACGAGCAGGTGGGGCCACACGTGCACCTTGTCGACCGGCGCCGCCTTCACGTCCTGGATCGACCCGGCCCGCACCACCGTGAGCAACCGCTGGGTGTGACCACCGGGGCCGGCGGCCAGCGGGGGCCCGGCGGGTGCGGTGACCGTGGCCGTAGCCGCCGCTGCGGCCGGTGTGACCGTTGCGGTCGCCGCCCCGGCCCCAGCGCCCTCGCCACCGGCGGAGCGTTCACGGGCCGCCTTCGACCGCTCGAGCAGATGGGCCGGGATGCGGCTCTCCCTTTCAGAACTGGGAGCGCCTTCCGAACTGGGGGTGGATTCCGGAGCCCCGGCCCCAGAATCCGCCACCGGTTCCGACGCGTCGCCGCCCTTGGCGGCTTCGGCCTTCTTGCGGGCCTCCTCGGCTCGCTTACGCAGGTGTTCGGGGATCTCAGTCATCGCATCAGAGGGGCCCGGAGATGCCGCCGTCCTTGCGGACTCGCCAGAAGTGGATGGCCATGAAGATCACGATCACGAACGGCAGCATCAGCACGTGCAGCACGTACCACCGCAGCAGCGTGTTGGAGCTGATCTCGGCGCCACCGAGCAGCACGAAGCGCACCTGGTTCCCGAACACCGGCGTGTAGCCCATCATGTTCGTGCCTACGGTGACGGCCCACAACGCCAGCTGGTCCCACGGCAGCAGGTAGCCGGTGAACGACAGCAGCAGCGTGAGCGTGAGCAGGATGACGCCGATCACCCAATTGAACTCCCGGGGCGGCTTGTAGGCGCCGTGGTAAAAGACGCGGGCCATGTGCAGGAACACCGAGATCACCATGAGGTGGGCGGCCCATCGGTGCATGTTCCGGATCAGCAGGCCGAAGCTGATCGACGTGTGCAGCTGGGCGATGTCGTCCCACGCCTGCGCCGCGGTCGGCCGGTAGAAGAACATCAAGAAGATGCCGGTCACTGTCAGCAGGATGAACAGGAAGAAGCTCAGACCGCCCAGGCACAGCGTGTAGCTGACCTTGACCGCGTGGCGCTTCACCTTCACCGGGTGCAGGTGGTAGAGCACCGAGTTCATGATCACGTAGGAGCGGTTCCGGGGGCTGTCCGTGTAGCCCTTCCGGAAGATCGACCCCGGCCGGAAGATCGAGCTCCACGCCTGGGAGCCCTGGATCGTGTTGGAGAGCTTGTTGATCCGCTCGCCGACGCTCGGCTTGCTCTCGATGGTCTTGGCCACGCGTGCGCCTCCTCCTACCCCAGCCGCATCCCGTAGGCGTACCCGTGGGTGTTGGTGCGCTGGTGGGCGTCGCCGCCGGCGTCGGGATCGACCAGCTTGCCGAGGATGATCACGCCCGTCGGGCAGCGGTCGACGCAGAGCGCGCAACGGGTGCACACGTCGTCGTCGATCACGAACACGTACTCGTCATTGGGGTCGTCGCCCGGCCGCTCGGTCTCGACCGCCAGGTCGATGGCGTCGGGCGTGACCATGTAGATGCATTTCCAGGGGCAGATGTCGACGCAGCCCTCGCAGGTGATGCACTCGGACTGGTCGATGTGGATGAACTGCTTCGGCTTGACCGCCTTGGTGAGGTAGTCGTGCGACACCTCCTGGAGGACGTAGTCGGTCCGAAACTCTGGCATCGGCGGGTTGGCGTCGGTGCGGGCCATGGGACCTGTCTACCTAGCCCTGCTTCACCAGCGGACGCCCGTATTGCGATGCGGGGATCTCCAGCGGCTTCGGCTTCGCCCGGTTCTGCCACATGAACCACGCCATGACGTGCATCCCGAGGAACACGCCGTAGATCGTGACCACGATGAGATGGGAGACGTTCTCGTAGTTGACGGTGAACGGCGGGATGGGGATGCCGTCACCAAACGGGATCTCCCACCGACCGGACTCCCACAGCAGCTTGCCCGAGGTCCACTCC
>JBOGHU010000130.1:0-6930 GCA_050742255.1 Acidimicrobiales bacterium | reverse complement strand
GGTCGCGGATGGGGTTGCGCCCGGCTGACCTGGTCTTTGCCCCCACACTCGCCTGCTGAGGAGGTGGCGTGCCCGGCGCCGGCGGCCGGCGGGTGGCGGCCCGGCGGCGCCGTGGTCGCACGCTTGGCTCCTTCTCGTGCCGGGGCCGTCCATCGGCCTCCTGGGCCCGGCAGGGCTTACCTCTAAGCCGCACCATGCTCAGCGACCACCGGTCGCCTTACGTGGGTCGTTTCGCCTGCGACTGGCATCGACTTTCAACCACAGACCCGAGCGCAACCACCGCAGTGTAGTGCGGCGTGCCCGGGGCTCGCCGCCGCCGCCTGGCCTGAGCGGGGTCCGGGCCGCCACCAGGGCGGTGACGCCGTGGGCGCCGGCGGCCCGCAGGGCCCGGGCCCCGGCGGTGACGGTGGCCCCCGTAGTCACCACGTCGTCGACCAGGAGCACGTGACCACCGCTCAGGGGGCGGGCCGACAGCGGGGGGCCGGCGTGCCGCTGGGCCCGGCCCCGGCCGGTCTGGGGCGGCCCTGGGCTACGTGCCAGCAGGCGCCGGCAGGGGCGGCGGAGCTGGCGGGCCACCGCCCGGGCCAGCAGCTCGGCCTGGTCGAACCCCCGCTCCCGCCGCCGGGCCGGCGTCGTGGGCACCCAGGTCACGACGTCGACCCGGGCGGGGCCGCCCACCAGGCTGGCCATGGCCGCCGCCAGCCCGGGGAGGGCGGCCCGGTGGTTGCGGTACTTGAGGCGGGCGACCAGCTCCCGCCCCGGGCCCTCGTAGGCGAGCAGGGCCAGGCAGGCGTCGACGCCGGGCGGGGCGGGCAGGGCCGGTGCCGGCCGGAGACGGGCCCGGCAGGCCCCGCAGGGGGCCGGCCCCAGGGCCCCACAGATGGGGCAGCTCACCGCCAGCAGCACGGGGCCGGAGGCTAGTGAGGCGGTGTGACAGCGCCCCACCCCCCTGAGGTAGCCTCGGGGGCCGTGGCCGAGCCCGTGACCGATCCCGAGGGCGACGACCCCCGGGCCGGGCCCGCCCGGGGCGAGGTGACGGCCGGGGCCTCGACCGGCCCGGCGTGGCTGACCGTCCTGGTGCTGGGCGCCCTGGCGGCGCTGACGATCGCCATCCTGGCCTTCGGCAACTCCAACACTCCCCAGAGCATCACCGGCCGCACGGCCACGACCTCATCCGGTCTCCAGCCCTAGCGGTTTCGCGCGTAGGCGGCGCCGGAGACCGGCACTAGCCTGCCCCGGTGGTCTCCCTGTCTCACCCAGCCGCCCGTGCCGCCCGGCTGGCGTCGGGGCTGGCCACCATGGGGGTCGGCATCGCCCTCATGGTCCGAGCCGAGCTGGGGCTGGGCCCGTGGGACGTGCTCCACCAGGGCCTGTCCCGGCGCAGCGGCGTGCCCATAGGCACGGTCACCATCCTGGTGGGCCTGGCCGTGCTGGGGCTGTGGGTCCCGCTGCGCCAGCGGGTCGGGGTGGGCACGGTGGTCAACGCGGTGGTGGTCGGGGCGGTCGTGGACGGCAGCCTGTGGGCCCTCCCCCACGTCGTGCCGCTGGCGGTGCGGGTGCCCCTGCTGGCGGGGGGCGTGGTGGCAGTGGGCGTCGGGTCGGGGCTGTACATCGGCACCGGGCTGGGACCAGGGCCCCGCGACGGGCTCATGACCGGGCTGGCCCGGCGGGGCGGCTCGATCCGCCGGGTCCGCACCGGGATCGAGCTCACCGCCCTCGCCGTGGGCTGGCTGCTGGGCGGTTCGGTGGGGATCGGGACCGTCACGTTCGCCCTCTCGATCGGGCCCCTCGTGCAGGTGTCCCTGGGCCGCTTCGAGCTGCCGCCCGCTGCCGTGGGGACTGGCGGCCGGGGAGGCGGTGGCGGGGGTCAGTACCGGTACTTGTCGGACTTGTAGGGCCCCTCCCGGGGAACGCCGAGGTACGCCGCCTGACCCTCGGTGAGCTCGGTGAGCCTCACCTCCAGGTGGTCGAGGTGGAGGCGGGCCACGTGCTCGTCGAGGTGCCTGGGCAACACGTAGACGCCGGTGGCGTAGTCGCCGGCGTTGGCGTGCAGCTCCAGCTGGGCCAGCACCTGGTTGGTGAAGCTGGTCGACATGACGAAGCTGGGGTGCCCGGTGGCGCAGCCCAGGTTGAGCAGCCGCCCCTCGGCCAGGACGATCACGCTGTGACCGTCGGGGAAGACCCACTCGTCGACCTGGGGCTTCACCGGGACCCGTTCGATCCCCGGCACCGCGGCCAGGCCGGCGATGTCGATCTCGTTGTCGAAGTGGCCGATGTTGCCCACGATGGCCTGGTGCTTCATCGCGGCCATGTGGTCGGCGGTGATGATGTCGCGGTTGCCGGTGGCGGTGACGAAGATGTCGCCGACCTCCACCACGTCCTCGAGGGTGGTGACCGTGTACCCCTGCATGGCGGCCTGGAGGGCGCAGATGGGATCGATCTCGGTGACCACCACCCGGGCGCCCTGGCCCCTCAGGGCCTGGGCACAGCCCTTGCCCACATCCCCGTGGCCACAGACCACGGCCAGCTTGCCGCCGATCATCACGTCGGTCGCCCGGGCGATGCCGTCGATGAGGGAGTGCCGGCAGCCGTAGAGGTTGTCGAACTTGGACTTGGTGACCGAGTCGTTCACGTTGATGGCGGGGAAGAGGAGCGTGCCCTCCGCCATCCGCTGGTAGAGGCGGAGCACGCCGGTGGTCGTCTCCTCCGACACCCCCCGGATGCCGCCAGCCAGTCGGGTCCACCGCCCGCTGTCCTCGCCCAGGCTGCGCCGGAGCAGGTCGTGGACGACGACCAGCTCGGCGGGCGCCGAGGGCGGGGGCTCGGGCACCGCCCCCTTCTTCTCGAGCTCCACGCCCAGGTGCACCAGCAGGGTGGCGTCGCCGCCGTCGTCGAGAAGGAGGTTGGGGCCGGCGCCGTCGGGCCAGGACAGGGCCGCCTCGGTGCACCACCAGTACTCCTCCAGCGTCTCTCCCTTCCAGGCGAAGACCGGGACCCCCCGGGGCTCCCCGGGGGTGCCCTCGGGTCCCACCACCACCGCGGCGGCGGCGTGGTCCTGGGTGGAGAAGATGTTGCACGACGCCCAGCGGACCTCCGCCCCGAGGATCCGCAACGTCTCGATGAGCACCGCGGTCTGCACCGTCATGTGCAGGGACCCGGTGATGCGCGCACCGGCCAGCGGCGCCGACCCGGCGTGCCGGCGGCGCAGGGCCATGAGGCCCGGCATCTCGTGCTCGGCGAGGGAGATCTCCTTGCGCCCGAAGGCGGCCAGGTCCAGGTCGGCGACCCGGAAGTCGCCTGCGGCAAGGGTGGCGGTCATGGTGGTGCTCCCAGGGGTCGACGCAGGTGGTGGCCCATTGTGCCCGACCCGTGGAGCCCCCCACACGGAGGGGGCGGGCGCTAGGAGGAGATGGCGGCCTTGACGTGGTCGATGGCGGGGACCGGTCCCGGGTCGAGCCCCTCCTGGACGGCCAGGTGCAGGGACACGAAGTCGCCGACGAGGATCAGGTCCAGGAGCTGGGCCAGATGCCCCTCCCCCGCCGCCCACACCTCCTCGACCGCGCCCACCACCTCCTCCAGGAGGTCGGCCACCACCTCGAAGCGCCGGGCCACCTGGGGGTGCTCGAAGTCGTGGCGCAGGTTCACCAAGGTGAAGACCTGGCGGGTCAGGTCGCCGTGCTGGCCCCATCCCGCCACCTCGTTGTGGCACAGCTCGGGGTGGGTGTTCCAGAACGCAGGCGTCTTGGCGTTCTCGTTGATCTGGGTCTTCCAGCGCCGGGCCGCGGTCGCGCCCAGAGCGCCGCCGCCGTGGATGACCGGCAGGGTGCGCCCGATGCGCCGGGCCAGGGACCGCGCCGGGCTGTCGTCGCCGACCAGCACGTCACGGCGATGGCTCAGCTGCTCCACGGCGAAGTCGACCCACTGCTGGGCTCCGGGGAAGAGGCCGATCTCCTCCATGACCACCAGCAGGGGGATGGCCAGGGCCCCGATGCCGGCCCTGGGCTGGGGGATCTCGGGGGGGACCTCGACGACCGGCGCGCCCCACGCCTCGGCCAGGCGGCCGAGCTCGCCTCCGGCCGTGACCGCCACCACCGCCGCCCCCTCCACCGCCGCCGCCGACACCGCCTCCACGGTCTCCTCGGTGTCGCCGGAGAAGGAGACGGCGAAGACCAGCGTGGTCTCCCCGACGAAGGCGGGCAGCTCGTAGCCCTTCGACACCACCACCGGCACCGGGAGGAACGGGCCGGCGGCGGCGACCAGGATGTCGCCGGCCAGCCCGCTGCCGCCCATGCCCATCACCACGACGTGCTCCACCCGGTCCCGGTCGGGAAGGCCGTCGAGGCCCCGGGCCCGGACCGCGGCGTCGAACACCTGCTCGGGGAGGCCGGCCGTGGCCCGCAGCATGCCCACGGTGTCGAGCACCTCCCCGCCCAGGGCGGTCACTGCCCGAAGGTAGGGCCGATGCCCCCGGCCTCGGCCTTGGCCATGAGGCGCTCGTGATCAGCCTGGTCCACGGTGGTGGCCTCATCGACCAGCAGCACGGGGATGTCGTCGGTGACCTCGTAGCGACGCCGCAGCCGGGGGTTGTAGAGGATCTCCTCGTCGGCGAAGTACCACAGCGGGCCCTTGTCGTCGGGGCAGGCGAGGATCTCCAGGAGCTCGGGGGCCAGCGCCACGGTCACGCCCCCCCGATGAGGGCCAGGAGCTCGTCGGTGTGGGCCTCGCACTCCTGCCGGGTCGCCGCCTCCAGGTTGAGCCGGAGCACCGACTCGGTGTTGGAGGGGCGGAGGTTGAACCACCATGAGCCCCTGTCGACGGTGAGGCCGTCGAGGCGGTCGGAGGGGGCCCCGACGAAGGCGGCCGCCACCTTCTCGATGACCGCGGCCGGGTCGTCGACGGCGGCGTTGCGCTCCCCGGAGGAGGCGTAGCGGTCGAGGGGGGCGACCAGCTCCGAGAGAGGCACGGCCTCGACCGACAGCCGCTCCAGCACCACCAGGGCCGCGACCAGGCCGGAGTCGGCCCGGTAGTTGTCACGGAAGTAGTAGTGGCCGGAGTGCTCGCCGCCGAAGACGGCCCCGGTCTCGGCCATCACCGCCTTGATGAAGCTGTGGCCGACGCGGGTCCGCACCGGGGTCCCGCCACCCTCCCGGATAACCTCGGGTACAGCCCGGGAGCAGATGAGGTTGTGGAGGATCACCGCTCCGGGGTGCCTGACCAGCATCCCCTCGGCGACCAGAGCGGTGGTGAGCGATCCCGAGACGGCACGGGCGCGCTCGTCGACCAGGAAGACCCGGTCGGCGTCGCCGTCGAAGGCCAGCCCCACGTCGGCCCCCACCTCTTCGACACGGGCCTGCAGGTCGACCAGGTTCTCGGGCTGGATGGGGTCGGCGGGGTGGTTGGGGAAGGTCCCGTCGAGCTCGGGGTACAGGTAGCCGACCTCGAAGGGGAGGGCGGCGAAGACCCGGGGCGCCACCAGGCCCCCCATGCCGTTGGCGGTGTCGGCGACCACCCTGAGGGGCCGGAGCACCGAGGCGTCGACGAAGGAGCGCACGTGGGAGGCGTAGTCACCGAGCAGGTCCCGACTCTGCACCGTGCCGGGGGCACCCGTCGGTGCCAGCTCCTCGGCGGCCATCTCCGCGATGTCGGCCAGCCCGCTGTCCTGGCCCACCGGGCGGGCCCCGGCCAGGCACAGCTTGATGCCGTTGTAGGCGGGCGGGTTGTGGGACGCGGTGAACATGGCGGCGGGGGCGTCGAGCCGGCCGGCGGCGAAGTAGACCAGGTCGGTGGACGCCAACCCCAGGTCGACCACGTCGACACCCTGGCCTACCACCCCCTCCGCGAAGGCCGACGACAGCTCCGCGCCGGAGGGGCGCATGTCGCGGGCCACCAGCACCTGGGGGGCACCGGCGAAGCGGGCGAAGGCGGCCCCGATGCGGCGGCACGTGTCGGCGTCGAGCTGGTCGGGGACGGTGCCGCGAATGTCGTAAGCCTTGAAGATCAGGTGGAGCGGCACCATAGTGCGGCCAGGCTAGTAGCCGCCCCACCAGCCGTGTCGAGGAGCATGATCGGAGCTGAGCGCGTCCACCACGACGGATGAGGACGACGGCTCGACCGAGCCGGCACCACACGTCTCCGTGGTCATGGCGGCGTACAACGAGGAGGCGTACCTGGCTGCCTCGGTGCGGTCGGTCACCGAGGGCCTGCGGGCTCGCCCGCGCCGCTTCGAAGTGCTCGTGGTCGAGAACGGCTCGACCGACGACACCGCCGCCATCGCGGGCCAGCTGGCCGCCACGCTGCCGGAGGTGCGGTCCCTGTCGCTGCGCCGGGCCGACTACGGTGCGGCGCTGCGGGCCGGCTTCCTGGCCAGCTCAGGTGACGTCGTGGTGAACTTCGACGTCGACCACCACGACCTCGACTTCCTCGACGAGGCCCTGGCCATCCTCGACGGCTCGGGAGCGGACATGATCGTCGGCTCGAAGCGAGCGGCCAGCGCCGTCGACACCCGCCGCCGGGTCCGGCGGCTGGTCACCCAGGCGTTCTCCACCGTGCTGCGACTTGGCTTCAGCCTGGGTGTCTCGGACACCCACGGCATGAAGGCCCTGCGGCGGGCCTCCCTGCTGGGCCTGGTGGAGCAGTGCCGCTTCGGGGCCGACCTCTTCGACACCGAGCTGGTCCTGAGGGCCGAGCGGGCCGGCCTGGCGGTGGCCGAGATCGGGGTCAGGGTGGACGAGCGCCGGCCCCCGAGGACCTCCATCGCGTGGCGGGCGGTGCGCACCGCCGTGGGGCTGGTCCGCCTGCGCCTGCTCCTCGGGCACCTGCCCCAACACCCCCCGGCCCGGGGGGGCTAGGGGGGCGGGGGGGGGCCCGGGGGGCAGGGGGGCGGGGGGGCGGGGCGGGCGCTCTCCGGTCACTAGACGTCGGTGGGCGACG
>JBOGHU010000129.1:0-7120 GCA_050742255.1 Acidimicrobiales bacterium | reverse complement strand
GGTCCCCCCGGCTCGCGCCCCGGTGGCGGTCCCTTCGGTCGCCCCGGTGGCGGCTTCCCCGGCCGTGGCGGTCCCGGAGGCCCCCGCCGGCCGCGCAAGACCGGTGGGCGCCGGCGTCGGAACCGCGAGGAGCTGCAGCCGCAGGACATCCCCACCTACACGCCCGAGGACGCGCCCGTCCCCGAGGGCGAGGTCGTCATCGAGCGGGGTGCCACACCCAAGGACATCGGGCCCAGGCTCAACCGCTCCGCCGCCGACGTGGTCCGCTTCCTGCTCCAGCAGGGCGAGATGGTGACGGCCACCCAGACCCTCTCCGACGAGATGATCGAGCTGTTCGCCGACGAGATCGGCGCCGAGGTCCTCCTCGTGGACCCGGGCCAGGAGCAGGAGGCGGGGCTGCAGCAGCTAATCGGCCTCGAGGAGGAGGACGAGAGCCACCTGCGACCGCGTCCGCCGGTCATGACCGTCATGGGCCACGTCGACCACGGGAAGACCCTGCTGCTCGACCGTGTCCGCTCGACCAACGTCGTCGACGACGAGGCGGGTGGCATCACCCAGCACATCGGGGCCTACCAGGTGACCCGGGGCGACCGGGCGCTCACCTTCATCGACACGCCCGGTCACGAGGCGTTCACCGCCATGCGGGCCCGGGGCGCCGAGGCCACCGACGTCGTGGTCCTGGTGGTGGCAGCCGATGACGGCGTCATGCCCACCACCCTCGAGGCGCTGGCCCATGCCCGGGCGGCCGACGTGCCGATCGTCGTGGCCATCAACAAGGTCGACCGGCCCGACGCCAACCCCGACCGGGTCCGCCAGCAGCTGAGCGAGCACGGACTGGTCCCCGAGGAGTGGGGCGGCGACACCGTCGTGGTCGAGGTGTCGGCCCTCCTTGGGACCGGGATCGACGAGCTGCTCGACAGCGTGCTGGTGGTGGCCGAGCTGGAGGAGCTGCGGGCCGACCCCGAGGGGCGGTCCTCGGGTGTGGTGCTCGAGGCCAACCTCGACACCGGTCGGGGCCCGGTGGCCACGGTCCTGGTCCAGCGGGGCACGCTCCGGGTGGGCGATCCTCTCGTCGCCGGGCCGGCGTGGGGGCGGGTGCGGGCGCTCATCGACGACCACGGCGAGCAGGTCAAGGAGGCGGGCCCGTCCATGCCGGTCCTGGTGCTCGGCCTCTCCGAGGTGGCCGAGGCCGGCGACGACTTCGTGGTCGCCCCCGACGACAGGACCGCCCGCCGGGTGGGAGAGACCCGGGGTCAGTACGCACGCATCAAGAGCATCGCCTCCGACGCCTCGGCCATGACCACCGCGGTGAAGCTCGAGGACATCTTCGAGCAGATCCAGAAGGGCATGGCGGCCACCCTCAACGTGGTGGTGAAGGCCGACGTGGGGGGCTCCCTGGAGGCCCTCGCCGACGGGCTGCGCAGGCTGGAGCGGGACGACGTCAAGATCTCCTTCGTGCACCGGGCGGTGGGGGGGATCACCGAGAACGACGTCCAGCTGGCCAGCGCCACCGGGGCCACCATCATCGGCTTCAACGTCCGCCCCGACCGCAACTCCCGGGAGGCGGCCGACGCCGCGGAGGTGGAGATCCGCACCTACGAGGTCATCTACAAGGTGCTGGAAGACATCGAGGCCGCCATGGTCGGGATGCTGGCGCCCGAGTACCAGGAGGTCGTCACCGGCGAGGCCGAGGTGCGCGAGGTGTTCCGGGTGCCCCGGGTGGGGGCGGTGGCCGGCTGCTACGTCCTAAACGGGGCCATCACCCGCAACGCCAAGGTCCGGTTCCTGCGGGAGGGCGCGGTGATATGGAAGGGGACCGTCAGCTCCCTCAAGCGCTTCAAGGACGACGTCCGCGAGGTGCAGTCCGGCTTCGAGTGCGGCGTGGGGCTGTCGGACTTCCAGGACCTCGAGGCGGGCGACATCATCGAGACCTACGAGGAACGCCAGATCCCCCGGACCTAGCGCCGACGCCGGCCGGTGCCGACCCACATGCACGTTGCGGCAATCGAGTTCGACCTCCACATCCCGTCGTCGCGGTCGCTCAAGGCCAAGCGCTCGGTCGTCCGGCCCATAGTCGAGGGCGCTCGTCGGAGGTACGGGTTGTCGGTGGCCGAGGTCGCCCACCACGGCCAGTGGCAGCGGGCCGGGATCGGGATGGCGGCGGTGGGGTCGAGCCCGGAGCGGGTGTGTGCCATCCTCGACGAGGTGGAGCGGTTCGTGTGGTCCCGGCCCGACGTGGAGGTCATCTCGGCCCACCGGAGCTGGATCGATGACGAGGCGTAGGGCAGCGGGCCGGCGGGACTTCCCCCGTGCCGTCCGTGTCGGTGAGCTGTGCCGGGAGATCCTGGCCGAGGAGCTGGAGCGCCTCGACGACGACCGCCTCCAGCTGGTCACCATCACCCACGTGCGAGTGGACCCCGACCTCCGCCACGCGGTGGTCGACTTCGCCTCCCTGGGCCAGGGCGAGGAGGCGGCGGCGGTCGCCCTGGTCCGCAACCGGGCCCGGCTCCAGGCCGCCATCGCCCGCCAGGCCCGCCTCAAGCGAACGCCCGAGCTGCGGTTCCGGGTCGACGAGGCGATCCGCACCGGCGCCCGGGTCGACGAGCTGCTCCGGGAGCACCCGCCACCCCCCCACGACGCCCCGCCTGCGTGAGCTCGCCCGATGGCGTGGCGGTGGTCGACAAGGCTCGGGGGTGGACCTCCCACGACGTGGTCGCCAGGGCCAGGCGCCTGCTGGGCACGCCCAGGGTGGGCCACGCCGGCACCCTGGACCCAGACGCCACCGGCGTGCTGGTGCTGGGGGTGGGGCGGGCCACCCGCCTGCTCCGCTACGTGGGGGCCCTGCCCAAGTCGTACGTGGGCGAGGTGGTGCTGGGCAGCGAGACCACCACCCTCGACGCCGGCGGCGAGGTGGTCGCCACCCACCAGATGGCGGCGGTCACCCTGGGACAGGCCCGGGCGGCGGCGGCGGACCTGGTGGGCGAGATCCTCCAGGTCCCGCCCATGGTCTCGGCCCGCAGGGTGGGGGGCCGCCGGCTCCACCAGCTCGCCCGGCAGGGCGTCGAGGTGGAGCGGGAGCCACGCCCGGTCACCGTCCACCGCTTCGAGGTGACCTGGCTGCGCCAGTCGGTGGCCGGCATCGAGGTGGAGTGCTCCTCGGGCACCTACGTGCGGGTCCTCGCCGCCGACCTGGGGCGGGCCCTCGGGGGTGGCGCCCACCTGGACCGGCTGCGGCGCACCGCGGTGGGCCCCTTCGGCGTCGCCGACGCCGACCCCGTGGAGGAGCTGCGCCTCCTCCCACCCGGCGCCGCCGTGGGCCACCTGTCCACGGTGGCTGTCGGTGACGACGTGGCCGCCCGAGTGGCGAACGGGGGGCGGTTGCGGCGTCGGGGCGAGGCGGTGGCCTTCGACGGCGAGGGGCCCTGGGCGGTCACGTCGGCCACGACCGGTACCCTCCTGGCGGTGTACGGCGGGACGGGGGAGTGGGTCCGTCCCGAGGTGGTGCTGGGCGGGCCCGGTGGCGGGGAGAGGGGCGGCGACCGGTAGCGTCGTGACCAGTGCAGGTGGTCACCGGGTCCGAGGAGCGCCCCCGGCCGCCGGGGGGGACGGTGGTGACCATCGGCGTCTTCGACGGCGTCCACCGGGGCCACCAGTTCGTCCTGGACCAGGTCCGGCGGCGGGCCGCCGAGCTGGGAGCTGCCAGCGCGGTGGTGACCTTCGATCGCCATCCCGCCACCGTGGTCCGGCCCGCCACCGCCCCCCTGCTGCTGACCGACCTGGCGCAGCGCCTGGAGCTCCTGGATGCGCTGGGGATCGACGTCGCCCTGGTGATCCCCTTCGACGAGGCTCGGGCCAGGGAGCCGGCCGAGGCGTTCGTGACCGGTGTGCTGGTGGGGCGCCTGGGCGCCCGGGCGGTGGTGGTCGGAGCCGACTTCCACTTCGGCCACCGGCGGCGGGGGGACGTGGCGCTGCTGATGGCCATGGGCGCCGCCCACGGCTTCGAGGTCCACGGCCTCGACCTGGTCCCGGGGGGCGCCGGCGGGATCTCGTCGACCGCCATCCGCTCGGCACTGGCGCGAGGGGACCTCGAGACCGCCACCGAGCTGCTGGGCCGGCCCCACCAGGTCCGGGGCGTGGTGGTGAGGGGGGACGCCCGGGGCCGCCGGCTCGGCTACCCGACCGCCAACGTGGCCGTCCCCGCCGAGGTGTGCCTGCCCGGCGACGGCATCTACGCCGGGTGGTACGCCCGGCCCGACGGCACCGACCACCGGGCGGCCATCTCCCTCGGCCGTCGACCCACGTTCCATCCCGACGCCAGCGCCTCGGTCCTGGAGGCCCACCTGCTCGACTTCGCTGGCGACCTGGTCGGTGAGGCGGCGCGGGTCCGCTTCGTGGCCCGGCTGCGGGACGAGGAGCGCTACGACACCGTCGAGGAGCTGGTGGCGCAGACGGGCCGTGACGTCGAAGCGGCCCGGGCGGCGCTGGACAGGTCGGCCGCGCTAGGCTAGGCGGACGATGCCGAGCAAGTCCGCGACCATTGGCGAGCACCGGCTGCACGAGACCGATACCGGGTCACCCGAGGTCCAGATCGCCCTCCTCACCGAGCGCATCAACTACCTCAACGAGCACCTGCAGGCGCACCCCAAGGACCACCACAGCCGACGGGGGCTGCTGCAGCTGGTGGGCAGGCGCAAGCGCCTCCAGGCGTACCTGCGCAACAACGACGTCGAACGCTACCGGGCGATCAACGCCCGGCTGGGGCTGCGCCGGTAGATACCAACCAACCGCGGCGACCGGAGGTCAGCTGCCAGTCGCCGGGCTCCCGACCGAGCCGTCGGGAGCTCGACGACTGGGAACTGGCCCGCCGCCGCTCCACAGAAAGTGAGTGCGCATGTCAGAGGCCATCTCCGTCTCCGGCCCGGTGCCGGGGACCGACAAGAGCCTGTCCTTCGAGACCGGGAAGCTGGCCCGCCAGTCCCAGGGCGCGGTCGTCGGCCGCATAGGCGACACCGTTGTGCTGGTCACGGCCAACGGCTCCACGAGCATCCGGGAGGGGATCGACTTCTTCCCCCTCACCGTCGACATCGAGGAGCGGATGTACGCGGCCGGGAAGATCCCCGGCTCCTTCTTCCGGCGGGAGGGCCGGCCCAGTGACGCCGCCGTCCTGACCTGTCGGCTCATCGACCGACCGTTGCGGCCCAGCTTCGCCGACGGCTACCGCAACGAGACCCAGGTGATCGGGACCATCCTCGGGGCGGACCAGGAGAACCCCTACGACGTGATCGCCATCAACGCCGCGTCGGCGGCGCTGATGCTGTCGGGGATCCCCTTCGAGGGGCCGTTGGGCGCGGTGCGCATGGCCTACGGGACCGACGGGGCCTGGCATCCCTACCCCACGTACCAGGAGGGTGACGCCGGCACCTTCGAGCTGGTGGTCGCCGGCCGCCGGGCCGGTGACGACATCGCCATCATGATGGTCGAGGGCGGGGGCACCGAGAGCGCCTGGACCTACTACCAGGCCGGGGCGCCCAAGGTCACCGAGGCCGTCCTGGTCGAGGGCCTGGAGGCCAGCAAGGCGCACATCCGGGAGTCGGTCGAGCTCCAGCACCGCCTGGTCGACCGGGCCGGACGGCGGGAGCCCCTGGCGTTCGAGCCCCAGGTCGACTTCGGGGACGACGTGGCGGCTCGGGTCGACGCGGTGGGCACCGAGCGGTTGGCCGCAGCCACGACCATGGCCGACAAGACCGAGCGCGACGCCGCTCTGGACCAGGCCGGCGCCGCCATCGTCACCGAGCTGGCCGCCGAGCTGGAGGGCAGGGAGAGGGAGGTGAAGGCCGCGGTCAGGTCGCTGACCAAGCGGCTGATCCGCCACCGCATCGTGGAGGACGGCGTGCGCATCGACGGGCGGACGGTGTCGGAGCTGCGGCCGCTCTCCGCCGAGGTGGGCCTCATCTCCACCGTCCACGGCTCGGGCCTGTTCCAGCGAGGCGAGACCCAGGTGCTCAACATCGCCACGCTGGGGATGCCCCGGATGGACCAGCTCCTCGACACCATCGGGATCGACGAGCGGAAGCGCTACATGCACCACTACAGCATGCCGCCGTTCGCCAACGGCGAGACCGGGCGCATCGGCAGCCCCAAGCGGCGGGAGATCGGCCACGGGCTGCTGGCGGAGCGGGCCCTCCTGCCCGTGGTGCCCTCTCAGGATGAGTTCCCCTACGCCCTGCGCCTGGTCTCGGAGGTGCTGTCGTCGAACGGCTCCACGTCGATGGCCTCGGTGTGCGCCAGCTCGCTGTCGCTGATGGACGCGGGCGTGCCGGTCCGGTCCCCCGTGGCGGGCATCGCCATGGGCGTGGTCCACGCCGAGGGCAGGTACGTCACCCTGACCGACATCCTCGGCGTCGAGGACGCCTTCGGCGACATGGACTTCAAGGTGGCGGGCACGGCCGACTTCATCACCGCCCTCCAGCTCGACACCAAGATCGAAGGCCTCCCCGCCGAGGTCCTGGGGGCCGCCCTGGGGCAGGCCCGGGAGGCTCGCCTCGAGATCCTCGCGGTCATGCGGGACGCCATCGCCGAACCCAGACCGGACGTGGCGGAGGCGGCACCCAAGATCGTCAGCTTCGAGATCCCCATCGACAAGATCAGCGAGGTGATCGGCCCCAAGGGCAAGGTGATCAACACCATGCAGCAGGAGACCGGTGCCGACATCAACGTCGACGACGACGGCATGGTGGGCACCGTGACCATCGGGTCGAGGGACAGGTCGGCGGTGACCGAGGCCCGCCGGCGCATCGAGCTGATCCTGGACCCGCCCTCCCCCGAGATGGGCGCGGTGTACCAGGGCCGGGTGGTCAACATCACCAAGTTCGGCGCCTTCGTGAACATCCTCCCCGGCCGGGACGGCCTGGTCCACATATCCAAGCTCGGCGGCACCCGCCGCGTCGACCGGGTCGAGGACGAGCTCAACCTGGGGGACGCGGTCGAGGTGCGGGTCGACGACATCGACCCCCAGGGCAAGGTGTCGCTGAGCCTGGCTGCCGCCGCCGCCGCCGCCGACGACGCTGACGACGACGCTGACGCCGCCGACGGCCGCGGCCGTGGCCGCGGCCGGGAGGGC
>JBOGHU010000128.1:0-6607 GCA_050742255.1 Acidimicrobiales bacterium | reverse complement strand
CGGACCAGGACCTCGACCAGGTGCCACTCCGTCGGCGTCAGGCGCACCTCGGCGCCGGCCACGGTCGCCCGGCGGTGGGCCAGGTCGATGCGGAAGTGCGGGGTCTCGACCACCGGCGCCTCGTCGGTGGGGACGGCCCGGCGCAGGGCCGCCCGGAGCCGGGCCAGGAGCTCGTCCATGCCGAAGGGCTTGGTGACGTAGTCGTCGGCGCCGACGTCGAGGGCGGCCACCTTGATGACCGGGACCGACGACCACCCTCGCAGACCCCGCACCACCTCGATGCCGTCGATCCCCGGCAGCCCCAGGTCGAGGACGACCGCGTCGGGGTGGCGCTCGGCGGCCAGGCGGAGAGCCTCCTCGCCACTGCCGGCGGCGTCGACGAGGTAGCCCCTGGCCCGCAGGTTGGTGGTGAGGGCCCGGAGGATGAGACGCTCGTCGTCGACGACCAGCACCCGCCGGGCGCCCCCGGCCCCCTCGGCCGCCGCGCCCCGTGCACCCCGCTCCGCGGCACCGGTCACGACGCCTCCCCGAACCCGAACACCACGGCGAGGCCGCCGCTGGGGCCGTCCTCCATCCACAGCCGGGCGCCCATCGCCTCCACGAAGCCGCGGGCGACGGCCAGCCCCAGGCCGGCGCCGGTGTCGTTCGAGCGGTCACCGAGCCGCTGGAACGGCTCGAACAGGCGAGCGCGGTCCTCGGGGGGCACGCCGGGGCCCTGGTCGACGACTCGGAGCTCTACCCGGCCGTCGGCCTGGTCCACCGCCACCCGGATCCGGCCGCCTGGAGGCGTCCATGCCAGCGCGTTGGAGATGACGTTGGCCACGGCACGCTCCAGCAGGGCCGGGTCGGCGTCGACGGGGGGCGACAACTCGTCGAGGACGAGATCGACCCGGCTGGTGTCGGTGCTGAGGCTGGCCAGGGCGGCCGGCACGATCTCCTCGAGGCCCACGGCTCGCAGCGAGACCCGGACCGCCCCGGCCTGCAGGGCGGCCGATCTCGAGCAGGTTCCCCACCAGCCCGTTGAGCCGATCGGTCTCGTCCTCGATCGTTCCCAGGAACTCCTCGACCGCCTCCTCGGACCAGTCGATGTCCCCTTGCCGCAAGCTGGTGACCGACGCCTTGATCGAGGCCAGCGGGGTGCGCAGGTCGTGTGATACGGCCCGGAGCAAGGCGGTGCGGAGCTCGTCCGCCTCCGCCAGGACCGCCGCCGCGCCCGCCTCAGCCCGGAGGCGTCGACGCTCCAGGGCGGTGGCCAGCTGGGCGGCGAAGGCGTTGAGGACCCGCCGGTCGTCGGCGGCCAGCTCCGGTCCCACCAGGGCGAGGACGCCGTCCTCGCCGACCGGGATGGTGGTGACGGCCTCGGCGGGGGTGAGGGGCACGGGGTGGCCGGCGTGGGCGTCCACCTGCCAGGCCCCGTCCCGACGGACGAGGACGGCCACCGCGTCCAGCTCGAAGGTCGTTCGGACCCGCTGGGTCAGCGCTGGCAGCGGGTCATCGGCGCCCACCAGCCCACCGGCGGCTCGGGCCAGCGCCTCCGCCTCGGTGCGGGCCCGGCTCGCCTCCGCCGACCGGCGTGCCACCTGGCCCACGAGGAAGCTCACCACGGCGCCGACGGCGAGGAAGGTGAACAGGGCGAGCAGGTTCTCCACGGTGGCGACGATCAGAGTGTGGAACGGCGGCGTGAGGAACCAGTTGACGGCGAGGACGCCGGCGACGGCCACGGCCGCCGCCGGCCACGCCCCGCCCACCACGGCCACCGCCACCACCAGCAACAGAAAGACCAGGAGGACGCCGGGCAGGCTCTCGCTGCCTCGGATCGGCAGCAGCACGGCAGTGAGGAGGGCCGAACGCGGCCATGAGCCATGCCGCCGACCGTCGACGGGGCGGGAGCAGAGCTCCCCGCCGCCGGGCGACCGGGGCTCGGGCCTGGTCGAGCTCGGAACGCGACGTGACGACGCAGACGTCGACGGGACCGGGATGGCGCGCCAAGGAGCTGGGCCACCGGGACCGACGGGTGGCCCCGAGCACGAGTTGGGTGGCCCCCTCGGCGCGGGCGAACTGCAGGAGGGCCGGCGCCGCGTCGCTGCCGACGACCTCGTGGTAGCTGCCGCCCAGCGAGACCAGGAGCCGGCGGTGGGCGTCCAGGAGGTCAGCGGGGCCGCCGTCGGGCTCCCCGGGCGTCCGAACGTGCACGCCGAGCAGCTCCGCCTTCTGGCGCCGGGCGAGACGAGCAGCACGGCTAATCACGACCTCGCTCCCCGGAGCGCCGGTCACCGCCGCCACGACCCGCTCGGGGGCCGCGGTCCCCCGGTCAGGTGTCACCGTCGATGCCGCCAGCTCCAGGTGTGCTCCCATCTCGGTGCTCCCATCTCGGCTGCCCGCGGCGTTGACGCGTTCTTCTCGCATCCGGACCACATCTTGACGGGTTCTTGACGTCGATCACGCCGTCGCCACCCCAGCATGGCAGCCGATGGTCTCGGCCCGAGCCGGCAGCGACAACCCCGCCACCCCCCGACCGTCGAGGAGGGCCGCGCCGTGATGGTCCCGACCGTCAAGCGGTTGCTGGTCGGGAAGCCCCTCGCCTCGCGTGAGGAGTCCCACCAGCGCCTGGGCAAGGTCGTGGGGCTCGCCGTCTTCGCCTCGGACGCCATCTCCTCGACGGCCTACGCGACAGAGGAGATCCTCCTCGTCCTCGTACCGCTCGGAGGCCTCTCGGCGTCGATCCGCTACCTGATCCCGCTGTCGCTGGTAGTGGTCGGGCTCCTGGTGATCGTCGTCTCCAGCTACCGCCAGACCATCTACGCCTACCCCGGCGGCGGAGGGTCCTACGTCGTGTCCCGCGAGAACCTGGGGGAGACACCCTCGCTCGTGGCCGGCGCCGCCCTGCTGGTCGACTACACCTTGACCGTCGCAGTGTCGATCTCGGCCGGGGTGCTGGCGATCACGTCGGCGCTCCCGGGCCTCACCACCCATCGCGTCGGGCTGGGCGTGGCCGCCATCGTAGTGCTGATGAGCGCCAACCTCCGGGGGGTGAAGGAGTCCGGGCGCCTCTTCGCGGGACCGACCTACGTGTACGTCATCGCCCTGGGCGCGACCATCCTGCTCGGGCTCTACCGCTCCTACGTCGGCGATCTCGGCCTCCTGCCGGTCAACGAGGGCTCGATCCGAGAGCTGACCGACGACGGGCGGCTGCTGGCCGGCATCACCGTGCTGGCGGTGATGCGGGCCTTCTCCTCCGGCGCCGTCGCCCTGACCGGAATCGAGGCGATCTCGAACGGCGTCCCTGCCTTCGCCCCGCCCGAGTCGAGGAACGCGGCCCGGACGCTCGTCGCCATGGGCACCATCCTGGCCAGCTTCTTCTTCGGCATCTCCCTCCTGGCGAACCGGATCGAACCGACCGTCGAGGAGGGCCGCTCCCTGCTGTCGATCATCGCCACCGCCGTCTACGGGAGCGACCAGTCCCCGTTCTTCTTCCTGCTCCAGGCGGCCACGGCCGCCGTCCTGCTCCTCGCCGCCAACACCGCCTTCGCCGACTTCCCCCGGATCTCCTCGATCCTCGCCAGCGATGGCTTCCTCCCCCGCCAGCTGAAGAACCGCGGGGACCGCCTGGTGTTCTCGAACGGGATCATCGCCCTGTCGATGGTGGCGGCACTGCTAGTGATCGGGTTCGGCGGGGTCACCACCGCGCTCATCCCCCTGTACGCGGTCGGCGTGTTCACCGGGTTCACCCTGTCCCAGCTCGGCATGGTGCGGCACCACCGACGCCTGAGGGGGCCGGCCTGGCGCCGGCACTCGGTGATCAACGCCATCGGCGCCATCGCCACCGCGATCGTCCTCCTCGTCGTCGTGGTGTCGAAGTTCACGATCGGCGCATGGATCCCCACCGTCCTGATCCCGCTGATCGTCGTCGCCCTCAAGGGCGTGCACCGCCACTACCTGGGCGTGGCGTCGCTCCTCCGGGTCCCCGAGAGCCACCGGCCTGGCCCCCACGCCCAGACGGTGGTCGTCCTCTTCGATCGGGTCCACCGGGGCGTCCTGGAAGCCCTGTCCTACGCGAGCTTGCTCAAGCCGGACCGGTTGGTGGCCGTCGCGGTCGTCACCGACGAGGACGGCGTGGGGCAGGTCAGAAGCCAATGGCGCCAGCACCACCTGGAGGGAGAGCTGAAGGCCATCCGCTCTCCCTCAGGCGAGTTGATCCGTCCGGTCCTGGGCTACCTCGACCAGCTCCAGCGCCTCGACCCGGACGGCACCATCACCGTCATCATCCCCGAGCTGGTGCCGACCAGGTGGTGGGGGCAGCTGCTCCACAGCCAGAGCACCCTGGTCCTCAAGGCCCGCCTCCTCTTCCGACCTGGCACGGTCGTCACGTCGGTGCCCTTCCACCTCGGCCATCCCCCACCGGGCAGGTCGCCGGTACCTCCTCCTGAGCGGACCTGAGCCGCGGGGGCGGTGCGGGCGGCGGGTGGGCGGTGAGGGATGCGTCGCGACACGACAGTGGTGGGCCGGGGAGGATTCGAACCTCCGTAGGCGTGCGCCGGCAGATTTACAGTCTGCTCCCTTTGGCCGCTCGGGCACCGACCCTGGGGGGTGCCACGATAGCGTGACCGCGTGCCCAGCTTCGATGTGGTGTCCGAGATCGACCAGCACGAGCTCCGCAACGCCGTCGACCAGGCCCAGCGAGAGGTGGCGACCCGCTACGACTTCAAGGGCACCGGCTCGACCGTCGAGCTGGGCGGCGCCGAGCTCACCCTGCGGTCGGTGACCGAGGACCGCCTTCGGGCCGTCCGCCAGGTGGTGGAGGAGAAGCTGGTCCGGCGCAAGCTGTCGCTGAAGATCCTCGACTGGGGCCGGGTGGAGGATGCTGCGGGCCAGACGGTCCGTCAGGTGGCCCGGCTGCGCGCCGGGATCTCGAGCGACGCCGCCCGCGACCTCAACCGGCGCGTCAGGGACCTGCGCCTCAAGGGCGTGCAGTCCCAGGCCCAGGGTGACTCCGTCCGGGTGTCATCCAAGAAGCGGGACGACCTGCAAGCGGTCATCGCCGCCCTGAAGGAGGCCGACCTCGACCTCCCCCTCCAGTTCGGCAACTTCCGCGACTGAAGTCGACGGGGGGGGTCACTCCCGGTTGGCGGAGACCGCGGCCGACAGGGCGGGAGGCCCCAGGGGCACCGGCACCTGGCCACCTGCCCGGATCTCGGCCTCCACGGTGGCCTGCTGGGTCCAGTCCACGGCCCCCACCGCCCGCAGGGCCTCGGCCTCGGCCAGCTGCAACGCCCCCCCCGCCGGGCTGACCGCCGAGGTCCACATCAGGGTGGCCCGCTGCGGGCCGGCCCGGCTGAGATCGGGGATCTCGATCGTCGCCCGGACCGGCTGGAGCTCGAGCCCGGCGTCGAGGGCGTAGCTCTCGAGGAAGCCCGGGGCGGCGGCCATGGCCTCGGCCAGGAACTGGTCGAGGAGGGCCTTGGGGTCCTCGGCCACGCCACCCCCGGGGTGCCACTCGAGGTGGACGTGGGGTGAGCCGCCCCTGGCGTTGCCCGAGTCGCCGACGAAGCCCACCACCTGACCCACCGAGACCGCCATCCCCGGGACCAGGTCGTCGGGGACGGCCGCCAGGTGGGCCAGGTACCAGTAGGTCCGCTCGGGCTCGGGCTCGACGACGTAGACCGCCAGGCCGCCGAGGCCGCCCTCGGTGATGCGCACGGTCCCCGCCGCCGGGGCCCGGACCGGTGTGCCGTAGGCGGCGAAGATGTCTGTGCCCATGTGCAGGCGCCAGCCCGGCCCGAACCGGGGGAACCACCAGTCGTGGCTGTAGTTGGCGGGACCGGCCACGGGGAACCGGCCGAAGCCGATGATGGCGGCCTCCTCGGGGCTGACCCCGAACTGGCCGAGGGGGGCCAGGGCCTCGATCAGGGCGAGGGTGTCGTTGGGGCCGCTGCGCTGCACCGAGCTCATGAGCCGCCGGAGGTTGGCGGGGAAGGGGCCGGCGTCGGGCGGCGGCTCGCCGGCGTTGTCGCCCTCTCCCACCGCCGGCCCCGGGTCGGGCTCGGGCGAGCCAAGGGGCGGCGGCTTGGCCGGGGGGGGCTCGTTGGCTACCGCCGGTGGGGGCGGTGGGGGCGGTGGGGGCGGCTGGGCGGGTGGCGTCGTGGTGGTGGTGGTCCCACCGCACAGCAGAAGGCACGGCAGGGCCTGGGCCCCCAGCGTGCCCGCCGAGCTCATGGCCACCACCATCACCCCGACGACGGTGGCAGCGCGCGCTCGAGCCCGGGATGGTCCGATCGGTCCCATCGCCAGGGTTTTCGCCACTCCTCCGTCATCTTCCTGCCATCGGGGCGTCACCGCCCCACCCGGGCCGGCCTGGATGTGGGCCCGGTGGCGGGCGACGCCGCACCGTAGCAGCCCCGGCCGCTCTCCGGTCACTGGGCGTCGCCCACCGACGGCTGGTGACCGGTAAGTGGCTGGGGGCCCGGCGCGTGGCTGGGGGGCCCGGCGCCGGGGCAAGGGCTGGGGGCCGGGGCCGGGGGCGGGGGCCGCTCTCCGGTCACTCGGCGTCGCCCACCGACGGCTGGTGACCGGAAAGTGGCTGGGGGCCCGGCGCGTGGCTGGGGGGCCC
>JBOGHU010000127.1:0-55920 GCA_050742255.1 Acidimicrobiales bacterium | reverse complement strand
GGGCCGGACGGGCTGGGTGGGGGACCGGGGCCGGGCGGCCCCGCCCCGGTCCCGGTGCGGCTACGGCGCCGCATGGCCGACGCCGGGTTGGGCCCGGGGCTCGACCTGGGCCAGCGCAAGCCCCCCTGGCTGCGGGCCCCGGTGCGCACCGGGGCCGGGTACCGGCGCCTGCGGCGGGCGCTGCGGGCCGCGTCGCTGGTCACGGTGTGCGAGGAGGCCGGTTGCCCCAACATCTTCGAGTGCTGGGCCGAGGGGACGGCCACGTTCATGATCAACGGGGCTAGTTGCACCCGCGCCTGCGGGTTCTGCATGGTCGACACCCGTCGTCCCGAGCCGCCTTCTCCTGACGAGCCCGAGCGAGTGGCCGAGGCGGCGGCGGGCATGGGGCTGGCCCACGCCGTGGTCACCGCCGTGGCCCGAGACGACCTCCCCGACGGTGGGGCCGGCGCCTTCGCCCGTACCGTCGCCGCCATCCGGCACCGGGTGCCCGGCTGCGCCGTCGAGGTGCTGATCCCCGACTGCGGAGGCGACCCCGCCGCCCTGGAGGCGATCTTCGCCGCCCGTCCTGATGTGGTGAACCACAACCTCGAGACCGTGGCCCGCCTGCAGCGGGCGGTGCGGCCCTCGGCCGGGTACGCCCGCTCCCTCGCCGTGCTGGCCCGGGCCGGGGCGGCGGGCCTGGTCACCAAGTCGGGGCTGATCCTCGGGATGGGGGAGACCGACGACGAGGTGGTCGGGGCCCTCGCCGACCTGGCCGGCGTCGGGGTCGACATCGTCACCGTGGGCCAGTACCTGCGGCCCACCGCCCGCCATCTGCCCGTCGCCCGCTGGGTCCATCCCGCCACGTTCGCCGCCCTGGGTCAGGCCGGCGAGGCGCTGGGCATCGCCCACGTGGAGGCGTCGCCCCTCACCCGCTCCAGCTACCACGCCCGCCACGCCCATCGGGCGCTGGTGGAGAGCCGGGGCCAGGGTGTTCTTGCGTAGCTGGTCCCGGTACCCCGGGCCCGGCTACCGAAGAAGCCTGCGGGCCCCCTCGAAGGCGGCGTAGGTGGCCTGGTCGAAGAGGACGAAGCGGGCCTCGGCCACCGCCGTGGCCGCCGACCGCACGGTGGCCAGGGCGATGGGCGCCGCCTCTTCCGGCGGGTAGCCGTACACGCCGCACGAGATGGCGGGGAAGGCCACGGTGCGGGCGCCCAGCTCGTCGGCCACCCGCAACGACTCGGCGTGGCAGGAGGCCAACAGGCGGGAGCGGTCCTCGCCCTTGGCGTAGACCGGGCCCACCGTGTGGATCACCCACCGGGCGGGGAGCCGACCTGCGGTGGTGGCCACGGCCTGGCCGGTGGGAAGCCCGTCGGGGTAGCGGTCGGCCCGCAGCGCCCGGCACGCCTCCAGGATCTCGGGGCCGCCCCGCCGGTGGATGGCCCCGTCCACCCCCCCGCCGCCCAGCAGCGAGGAGTTGGCGGCGTTGACGAGGGCGTCGACCTCGGCGGCGGTGATGTCACCCTGGACGAGGGTGATCTCGGGCACCCGCCCATCCTCTCGTACTCTGGCCCGGTGATCTACGTCGACCGGCTGGCGCGGACCCGGGAACGGATGGCGGAGCTCGGGGTCGATGTGCTGCTGGTCGGGGCCGGGGCCGACCTCGCCTACCTCACCGGCTACCAGGCCGTCCCCCTGGAGCGCCTGACCATGCTGGTCGTGGCGAGGGAGGCCGGCGCCACCCTGGTCGTCCCCCGCCTGGAGCGGCTCCGGGTGGAGGAGCGGCCCGAGGCGTTCACCCTTCGGACCTGGGAGGAGACCGACGACCCCGTGGCCGGGGTGGCCGAGCTGGCGGGGAAGCCGAGGGTGGCGGCGATCTCCGACCGCACTTGGGCCCGGTTCCTGGTCGAGCTCCAGTCCCGCCTGCCGGCGACGGCCTGGCGGCCGGCCAGCCTGGTGCTGGCGCCGCTGCGGGCGGTGAAGGACGCGGCCGAGGTGGAGGCCCTGCGCCGGGCCGGCGCCGCCGCCGACGCGGTGGCGGCCGAGCTCCAAGAAGGCGAGATCGACCTGGTGGGCAGGACGGAGGCCGAGGTCGCCGCCGAGATCGGGCGGCGCCTGGTGGCCGAGGGGCACCGCCGGGTCAACTTCGCCATCGTCGCCGCCGGTCCCAACGCCGCCAGCCCTCACCACGAGCCGGGCCAGCGCCTGATCCGGGCCGGGGAGGTGGTGCTGTGCGACTTCGGTGGGACCATGCCCGACGGCTACTGCTCCGACATCACCCGGTGCGTGCACACGGGCCAGCCGTCGGGGGAGCTCTCCGACCTCTACGCCGTCCTCCAGGGTGCCCAGGCCGCTGCGGTGGGGGCGGCCACGGTCGGGACCGCCTGCCAGGAGGTCGACCGGGTGGCCCGGCGGGCCATCACCGTGGGCGGGTACGGCCCCTGCTTCGTCCACCGCACCGGGCACGGGATCGGGCTGGAGGAGCACGAGGACCCGTACCTGGTCCGGGGCAACACCCTGCCCCTGGCTGCCGGCCACACCTTCTCGGTCGAGCCCGGCATCTACGTCGAGGGGCGCTTCGGGGCCAGGATCGAGGACATCGTGGTGGCCACCCCGGCCGGCCCCGAGCCGCTCAACCGGGCCGACCACGGGCTGGCCGTGGTCGAGGGCTAGAGATGCGCCGGTAGGCGCAGGCTCGGCCGGCTGGGCAGGGACCCGGCCGGCACCGCGATGAGGCCTCGGCCGAAGAGCCGACCAGGGCTAGAGATGCGCCGGTAGGCGCAGGCTCGGCCGGCTGGGCAGGGACCCGGCCGGGCCCGTTCCGGCGGCCGGTACCGTCGGGCCGGTGATCCGCCTCGACGCCGCCACCGTCCTGCTCCAGTGGGCCGCGGGTGGGCTTCTGTTCTGCTGGGTCACCACCCGGCGGCGCCAGGTGGGGGTGGGCTACGGCTGGCTGCTGCGGGGCGTGTACCTGAGCATGGCCCTGGGGGCGGTGGTGGTGGGCCGGCGTTTCGGGCCCGTCGCCCTGCGGGACCTGGCGGCGGCGGGGGTCGCGGCGTCGGCGGGCGTGGCCCTCGGCGTCTCGGTGGCCCGCCGCCGGGCCGGGGTGGGGGGTGAGCGGGCCGGTCGCCACCACCGCAGGGCGCGGGTGGCGGCCATGACCGGCGCCGGGCCCGAGGGCGGCGGCGGGCGGGAGGGCGTCGGGGAGCCGGCCTCCGGGCGCGAGTTCCCCCCCGCCCTCGACCTGGTCGCCCCGGCCCTCGGCGGGTTGGGGCTGGTCGCCGCCGGGTTGGACGCCGGGGGGCCGGCGGCCCTGGCCGTGGCGCGGACCTTGGTGGGGGCGGCCTTCCTCGGGGCGGTGAGCGACGCCATGCTCCTCGGCCACTGGTACCTGGTCCAGCCCGGTCTGGCCCGGGGACCGCTGCTGGAGCTGGTGCGGTGGGCGGCGGTGCTGTGGCCGGTCGAGGTGGGCCTGCTCCTGGTGCCCACGGGGATGGTCTCGGTGCTGTCGGGATCGGTCGACGACGGCTCCGGCGGGCTCCTGGGCTGGTTCTGGCTGGCGTGCGCGGTGGCCACCATCGCCCTGTGCGGCGTCACCCGGGCCGCCCTGCGGGAGCGCTACTACTCGGCGGTGATGGCCGCCACCGGGCTGCTGTACCTGGCCATCCTCACCGCCTTCGGCACCGACCTGGTGGCCCGCGCCCTGCTGGCGCCCTGAGGCTGGGCCTTGTGCCCGGGGGCCGTGGTGGGGTAGGCCGGGTGGGGATGTGCGGGTTCGCGGGCGAGCTCCGGTTGGACGGGCGGGCGGCCGACGTCGGGACCGTGGCCGCCATGACGGGGACCATGGAGTCCCGGGGCCCCGACACGGGGGGCCTGTGGGCCCAGGGGCGGGTCGCCCTCGGCCACCGCCGGCTCAAGGTCATCGACCTGTCCGAGCGCGGCGCCCAACCCATGGTCGATCCCGACCTGGGCCTCACCTTGGCGTTCAACGGCTGCATCTACAACTACCAGGAGCTCCGGGAAGAGCTGGGTGCCCGGGGCTACCGCTGGTTCTCCACCAGCGACACCGAGGTGGTGCTGAAGGCCTACCACCGCTGGGGCCTGGGGTTCGTCGACCACCTCCAGGGCATGTTCGCCCTGTGCCTGGCCGAGCGGGACAGCGGGCGGGTGGTGCTGGCGCGGGACCGCCTCGGCATCAAGCCCCTGTACCTGGCCGAGGTGGGCGGGGCCCTGCGGTTCGCCTCCACCCTGCCCGCCCTCCTGGCCGGGAGCGGCATCGACACCACCGTCGACCGGATCGCCCTCCACCACTACCTGAGCTTCCACTCGGTGGTGCCGGCGCCCCGGACCATCCTCGCCGGCGTGGCCAAGCTCCCGCCGGCCACGGTGCTGGCGGTCGAGCCGGACGGTCGCCGTCGCCAGACGACCTACTGGGAGCCCCACCACGAGCGCCGGCCCGAGGACGGGGGGATGAGCGAGGGGGACTGGCAGGACGCGGTGCTGACCGCCCTGCGCACCGCCGTCGACCGTCGCCTGGTGGCCGACGTGCCGGTGGGGGTGCTGCTGTCGGGGGGCCTCGACTCCAGCCTTGTGGTGGGCATGCTGGCCGAGGCCGGCCAGCCCGGCCTCACCACCTTCAGCATCGGCTTCGAGCCGGTGGGCGAGCGGGCCGGTGACGAGTTCCGCTACAGCGACGTGGTGGCCCAGGCCTTCGCCACCGACCACCACCGTCTCCGCATCGGCGCCGACCGCCTCCTCCCCGCCCTGGAAGGGGCGGTGGGGGCCATGAGCGAGCCCATGGCGAGCCACGATGCCGTGGCGTTCTACCTGCTGGCCCAGGAGGTGAGCCGGCACGTCCGGGTGGTGCAGTCGGGCCAGGGGGCCGACGAGGTCTTCGCCGGCTACCACTGGTACCCGCCCCTGGCCCAGGTCGACGGTGCCGATCTCGGCGCCACGGTCGACGCCTACGCCGCCGCCTTCTTCGACCGGCCCCACCGGGCCATGGCCGAGGTGGTGGCCCCGGAGTGGCGGGTGGACACCGATGTCAGCCGGGCGTTCGTGGCCGAGCACCTGGGTCGACCCCACGCCGACTCCGCTGTCGACCGGGCCCTGCGCCTCGACACCGGTGTCATGCTGGTGGACGACCCGGTGAAGCGAGTCGACAACATGACCATGGCGTGGGGGCTGGAGGCCCGGGTGCCGTTCCTCGACCACGAGCTGGTGGAGCTGGCCGCCGCCTGCCCACCCGAGCTCAAGCTGGCCGGCGGGGGCAAGGGCGTGCTCAAGGAGGCCGCCCGGCGGGTCATCCCCCACCAGGTGATCGACCGACCCAAGGGCTACTTCCCGGTGCCGGCGCTGACCCACCTCGAGGGGCCGGCGCTGGAGCTGGTGGCCGACGCCCTGCGGGCGCCGGCGGCCAAGCAACGGGGGCTGTTCCAGCCCGATACCGTGGAGGCCCTGCTCCGGGTCCCCAACGCCGAGCTCACCCCCTTGGGGGGCAACACGGCGTGGCAGCTGGGCGTGCTGGAGCTGTGGCTGCAGGCCCACGGGGTCACGTGACGGTCCCGGTGGCGGCATGAGCGAGGCGGCGCGCCGGCCCGAGCCGGCTCACGACGTGACCCTGGACTGCGGCTGGGGCCGGCTGCTGTTCGGGCAGACCTTCGCCGACAGCCACGCCCTGGTGGCGACTCTGTGCCGCGAGGAGCTGGGGCAGCGGGATGTCTGCCTGTACCACCCCGATCCCCAGGTCCTGGTGAGCCGGGCGCCCCACGAGCTCTTCGTCGACCCCTCCTTCACCTACCGGCTCCGCCTCGAGGACGAGCTGCCCGAGGGGGAGGCCAGGGCCCGGGGGGTGACCGTCCGCCCCCTGGCGGACCCCAGCGACGCCGAGGCGGTCAACCGCCTCTACACCAAGGCGGGGATGGTCACCGCCCCGACCCAGGTGCTGGTGGCGAACCAGGCCAGCCAGAGCTTCTGCTACCTGGTGGCCGAGGACACCACCCGGGGGACGGTGGTGGGCACGGTGACGGGGATCGATCACGTGGAGGTGTTCGGCGACCCCGAGGGCGGCGCCAGCCTGTGGTGCCTGGCCGTGGACCCGCTCTCGTCCCGGCCAGGCGTGGGCGGGGCGCTCGTGGCCTCCCTGCTGGTGGAGTTTCACGGTCGGGGGCGGCGCTTCCTCGACATCTCGGTCATGCACGACAACGTCCCCGCCATCCGCCTCTACGAGAAGCTGGGGTTCTCGCGGGTGCCGGTGTTCTGCGTGAAGCGCAAGAACCCCATCAACGAGCCGCTCTTCGCCGCCCCCCTCGGGGACGACCACCAGGCCCTCAACCCCTACGCCCGGATCATCGCCGACGAGGCCCGCCGCCGGGGCATCGTCGTGGAGGTCCTCGACGCCGATGGCGGCTACCTCCGCCTCAGCCACGGCGCCCGCAAGATCGTCACCCGGGAGTCACTCTCGGAGCTGACCTCGGGGGTGGCGGTGAGCTGGTGCGACGACAAGCGGGTCACCCGCCGGTTGCTGGCCGCCGCCGGCCTGGCCGTGCCGCGGGGTCGATCGGCCACCACGCCCGAATCCGACGCCGCCTTCCTCGCCGACGTGGGAGAGGTGGTGGTCAAGCCGGCGCGGGGCGAGCAGGGGCGGGGGGTGGCGGTGGGGATCACCGAGCCGGACGGCCTGGGGCGGGCGGTGGAGGCGGCCCGGGCCCACTGCCCCGACGTCCTCATCGAGGAGCGGGTCGGGGGCGAGGACCTGCGCATCGTGGTCATCGGCCACGAGGTCGTCGCCGCCGCGGTGCGCCGTCCCGCCGCCGTGGTGGGCGACGGGCGCCACACCGTCGCCGAGCTGGTCACGGCCCAGAGCCGGCGGCGGGCAGCGGCGACGGGAGGGGAGTCCACCATCCCCCTCGACGAGGCCACCGTCGCCACCGTGGAGGAGGCCGGCCACGAGCTGGACGAGGTGCTGGCCGAGGGCGTCCACCTGCCGGTGCGGCGGACCGCCAACCTCCACACCGGGGGGACCATCCACGACGTGACCACCGACCTCCACCCCGCCCTGGCCCAGGCCGCGGTCACCGCCAGCGAGGTCCTCCAGGTCCCCGTGACCGGCCTCGACCTCCGGGTGCCGTCGGTCAGGGGTCCGAAGTACGTGGTGATCGAGGCCAACGAGCGGCCCGGCCTGGCCAACCACGAGCCCCAGCCCACCGCCCAGCGCTTCGTCGACCTGCTGTTCCCCGCCACCACCGCCCTGCCCCGAGGCTGGCCGTCCCGCTAGCCCCAGGGCCGCCGTCCCGGACAGCCCCGGGCTGCCCCGGGCCCCCCTTCTCCGGTCGCCCCGGACAGCCCCTGGCCGCCCCGGGCCCCCTTCTCCGGTCGCCAGACGTCGCCCACCGCCGCCCCGTGACCAGAGAGCGGGCGTTCCCCGCCACCACGGGCGAGATCGTCCACGTGGACGGCGGCTTCCACGCCGTGGGCGCCTGGCCCGGCCGCGCCCCGGGCCCCCCCGGGTTGCCCCGGGCCCCCCTTCTCCGGTCGCCAGACGTCGCCCACCGCCGCCCCATGACCAGAAAGCGGGCTAGCCCCCACCGCCGCCCCGGAGACGGGCGGTAGCGTTGACACACGGTGACCCCAGAGCCCGGAGGTGGACCGGGGAGCCGATGTCGATGCCGATGAGCGAGCAAACCCGGCTGAACACCCACAAGCTGGCCGCGGCCCGACTGTGGGCGGCGGCCCGCCACCCCTACCTGGCCTCGGCGCTCTTCGCCTCCAACGCCGTCGCCGTGCCCGGGCTGGGCGGGGCGTCGGTCGACGAGGCGTGGCGCCTCTACGTCGACCCCGCGGTGGTGGACGCGTGGAGCGTGGAGATGCTGGGGAGCCTGCTGGTCCACCACACCGGCCACCTGGTGCGGGACCACGCCGACCGGGCGCGGGCCCAGGGGGTGGGGCCGGACACCGCCGCCGACTGGGCGCTCGCCGTCGACGCCGAGATCAACGACGACCTCATCGGCACCGGCCTGCGACTGCCGGAGGACTCGGTCATGCCCCACGCCATGGGCTGGGAGCAGGGCCGGCTGGCCGAGGAGTACTTCCACCGGGACAGCCACCGCCGTCACCCCTCCCCCGACTGCGGCAGCGGCGCCGACAGCATCACCCGGGAGTGGGAGGCATCAGGCGAGCTGGGGGGCGGGCTGCCGCCCGGCGAACGGCACCTGCTCCAGTGCCAGGTGGCGAGCGAGGTCCTCCGCCACGCCCGGGAGGGACTGGGCCGGGTGCCCAACAGCTGGCGGCGGTGGGCCGAGGGCCTGCTGGAGCCCGCCGTCGACTGGCGCACGGTGCTGGCCGCCGAGATGCGCAAGGGGATCAGCACCGTGGCCGGGCGGGTCGACTACACCTACCGGCGCCCGTCCCGGCGGGCGGGGGTCAGCCCCGGGGTCGTGCTGCCGGCCCTGGAGCAGCCCGTCCCCGAGGTGGCGGTGGTGTGCGACACCTCGGGCAGCATGTCCGACGAGAAGCTGGCCCGGGTTCTCACCGAGGTGGAGGGGCTGCTTCGGGGCATCGGGCTGGCCCGGACCCGGGTGCGGGTGCTGGCTGCCGACGCCGCCGTCCACACCGCCCGGCGGGTCTCGAGCGCCCGCCAGGTGGAGCTGGTGGGGGGCGGGGGCACCGACATGGGCGTGGGCATCGACGCCGCCGCCCGGCTGCGCCCCAAGCCGTCGGTGGTGGTGGTGCTCACCGACGGGCTCACCCCCTGGCCACCCGAGGGCCCCAAGGGCGTGAGGGTGATCGTGGGCCTGATCGGCGACTCGGGGCCCGGGCGGAGCAGGCAGGTGTGGGCTCCCCCCCGGTGGGCCCGGGTGGTTCCCATCGACGCCGCCGCCTAGGCGGTCCGGTCGGTGTCGGGGCACCCTCGGTGGTGTGACTTCGTGGCCCCGGCCACCGCCGTGGTCAGCTGCAACGACGAGGACCACCGGATCACGTGGCGCCGGGGCAAGCTGGTGCTGGAGGACCACGACCTGGCTGCCGAGGAGGCGGTGCTGGCCCTCGGCGGCTCCCGCTGCCCGTGCCTCCAGGTGCTCCAGCTGTGGCGGAACCTCCACTCCTGGGCCATGTCGGCGGAGATCTTCCGCTCGATGTCGGCCCGCCTCGGGCCCGACCGCCTCCTGGCCCCGGGGCCACTGGGCCCGGTGCACGAGCTGGGCCTGATCCTGACCTGGGAGCGGAGCTGGCGCCGGCTGGCCTTCTTCGGGGAGCACCAGCGCCTGATCGAGGAGCAGGTCCGCAAGCGGGCCACCGGCCCGCTCCGCCACCACCTGACCACCTGGCGCCACCGGGTGGGGTGCCGGCGCATCTCCTCGGTGGAGGTCCAGCTCCAGCGCTCGGGCCGGCCCGCCATGCTCACCGGCGTGATGGACACGGTCGGCGCCAGCGCCACCGCCACCCTGGGGGTGGCGTGGGTGCTGGGGGTGTGGGCCCGAGGGCTGGCCGTGGTCGACGGGGCCTTCGTGCTCGACATCGACGCGGAGACCGCCTCCTCGCCATCGCCCCGGGCCCGGGCGGTGCGCTGGGAGAGCGCCCGGGGCGAGGCCTCGACCCCGGTGGCGGCGCCGGCCCGGCTCAGCCGGGACGCCCGAGGGGAGTGGCAGCTGGCGTGGGAGCGCGCTCCCTGACGGGCGGGGCCGGGCGGACGTGGGCCATCATGGCGCCATGTCCGTGGTCAAGATCAACGCCATCACCGTCGACGCCGAGCACGGGGACGAGCTGGCCCGGCGCTTCTCCGCCCGGGCCGGCGAGGTCGACCGCCAGGAGGGCTTCGAGGGCTTCGAGCTGCTTCGCCCCAACGACGACCGCACCACCTGGCTGGTGGTCACCCACTGGCGGGACGAGGAGTCCTTCCAGGCGTGGATGAGCTCGCCCGCCTTCGCCGACCAGCACCGGGCCCACCCCTCGGGCCAGGCGCCGGTGGCCATGTCGAGCGAGCTGTGGTCATACCAGGTGGTCACCCGGTCGGCTCCACCCGGCAGCCAGAGGTGAGACGCTGCCCAGGACCTCAGCCGCCCACCTGGTAGATGCGCACGTCGCCGAAGTCGCCTCGGTTGTCGAAGTCCCCCAGCAAGGTCGCCCACCCGGTCCCACGCTCGTACAGGTCCGGATACCTCTCCGCCACCGCGTCGTGCAGACCCTGGCCCAGATCCTGGAAGGCGAGGATGTACCTGATCCCGAAGCCCCTCGGGTCGGCCAGCGCCGCCTTGAAGTCTAGGTCGGACGGGATCACGAACTGCTTGGGCCGCTTCGAGGCCATGACGACAGGGAACCCGGCCCCGGTGTCGACCAGCACCGAGCCTTCAGGGAGGTCGAGGCGGTCGAGGAAGGCGGCCACCTCCCGCTCGGTGTGAAGGCGGCCGACCATCGAGGCGGCCACGGAGTCGTCGGTCGAACCCAAGAGCTTGGTCTCGATCGCCGCCTTGATGTGGAGCTCCTGAACTCCATGCGGTGCCGTGCTCATCGCCACGCCGGAGGCCACCAGGGCGGGAACGACCAGGACGGGAACGACCAGGAGGGGGGACGCCGCCACTCGTAGCACTCGGTGGGCACGGCCAGGACGGATCGTCCCCTCCGTCTCGGTGGAGGTGTCGTCGCTCCCCTCGAGGGTCATCCCCGGACGACCGCTGATGAGGTTGCCGGCCAGCAGCACCCCGAGCGGGACCGCCACGATGTAGTACCGCATGAGCTGGAAGGGATTGCTGACGAGGCTGGCGCCGATCGACACCACCACGCCGATGCCCAGCACCGTGAGCGGGCCCAACACCCGCACGTCCCGGCGCAACGCCCCGCTGGCCAGCGCAGCGAGAGCGATCAGCGGGAGCAGGGGCACCAGCGCCAGCACCTGCTGGACGAGCAGCGGGATGGATGGCGAGATGCCGACGGCGGCAAGGCGAGCCCGAAAGGCCGTGGCGCCGTACTCGGAGAAGAGCTGCTCCGAGAGCGAGCCCACCGTCACCAGGCTGATCAGCGCGAACCCGACCACCGCCATGGCGACGGGAGCGGCGAAGATCACCAGGTCGGCCCTGACCGTGGCGATCCGCGATCTGAGGTCGCCGCCGGCGTGACGGAAGCTGAGCACCGCCACGAGGACGGCGACCACGGCGGCACAGGGAGCAGCCTCGTAACGGGCCAGGTACCCGAGGGCCAGGGCGATGCCCACCGCCATGAGCTCTGTCGCCTGGTGGTCCCGGAGCCACCTCGTCAGGTGCCGAGCGGCGGTGACCAGGAAGAAGAGGTACGGGGCCTCGGACATGCCGTTGGACCCGTAGAAGACGATCATGGGGTGGATGGCGAAGACCACCGTGAGGGTCACCCGTACCCGGTGCCGGATCCCGAGGTCGCCCAGGAAGGCGTACACCTGGGCGACGGCGCCCGCCATGAACAGCGCGGAGACGATGTTGCTGGCGAAGCCATGGTCGGCCAGCGCCGGCCACAGCGGCTTGAGGGCGAGCAGCGGGACGATGAGGACCTGGGGGATCGGCCCCCAGACGAAGCCGAGCGACTCGAGGCGGGCGTTGCGGCTGTACAGGACGTTGCTCGCCAGGCCGACCCGCGCCAGCGCGTCGGCGGCGAAGACGTTGAGCACGAACACCAGCACCGCGGCGATGGTCAGGTAGGCACCGAGCGCCACCAGGAACACGGCCGTGGTGCCCTTGATCGCTCCGGTGACACCGGCCAGGCGATGGCGCCGGACCAGGGTGTGGCCCGCGCTGGTGACCCCGATGGCGTCGAACGCGGCTGCGTCAGCCGACACCGCCGCCCCCCGGACGTCCGTTGGCAGGCCCTGCCATCATGCCCCGGCCAGCTCGGACCGGGGAGCGGGCTCGTCCTTGCGGATGAGACCGTGCTCGGTCTTCTCCCAGAAGCTCGGACGGGACACGAGCTGCACGACGGCCTTCACACCGGCCATCGAGATCATGATCCAGTAGACGGGCTCCAGCAGGGCAGCCAGGGCCAGCTCCGGGATCCCGTTGGTGCGGACAGCGATCAGGTTGATGTAGACGATGCTGAAGTTTCCGAGGGCCCAGCACGCGAACGCGGTGTAGTAGAGCGCCAGCGGGAACATGTCCTGGATGAACTCCGGCTGACCGGTCATCCACACGAGGGTCAGGGCCCAGAAGACCGGGTTGACCAGGGAGAGGATCGGAGTGCCGCCCACGAACAGGTGGAACCCCAGGAACCCCCTCGGTCCGAGATCTCGGTACAGCTGGCGAGGGTGCCGGGAGTGGACCAGCCAGGTCTGCATGTAGCCCTTGAGCCACCGGGACCGCTGCCGGGACCAGTTGACGAAGTCGCTGTTCGCTTCCTCGAGGGTGACGGAGTCGAGGATGGCGCACTTCCAGCCGCTCCTCTGGAGGCGGATGCCGAGGTCGGCGTCCTCGGTCACGTTGTAGGAGTCCCACGCCCCAACCTCCTCGAGGACGGAGCGGCGGAAGTGGTTGGAGGTGCCGCCGAGCGGAAGCGGCGCCCCCATGGCCAGCAGCCCGGGGAGGAACCACGAGAACCATGACGCGTACTCGGCCGTGAACCACCTCGTGATGATGTTCTGCGAGGAGTTGTGATAGGCCAGCTTCGCCTGGAGGCAGGCGAGCGAATCGGGCGCCAGCGAGAAGGCCACCGCCGCCTTGCGCAACTGGAGGGGCTCGGGGAGGTCCTCGGCGTCGAAGATCGTGAGCAGCTCGCCACGCGACCGGCGTAGGCCGTAGTTGAGCGCCTTGGGCTTGGTCCTCGGGTCCGACACCGGGACGGCCACGATCTCGATGTGCGGCCCCGGGCGGGCGGCCACCGCGGCGGCGATGGTCTCCTCGTCGTCCGCCTCGAGCAACAGCTTGACCTCGAGGCGTGAGCGCGGGTACTCGAGGGCGTCGACGGCGGTGATGAGGTGGCCGATGACCTCGGGCTCCTTGTAGGCGGCGATGAGGACGGTGTAGAGAGGCAGCTCACCGTCGGGGATGGAGCGGGCGTGGTCGTCGGTGATCGTTACCAGGGTGGGTTGCCTGACCGATTGGCGGAAGATCAGGACCCGGTATCCCACGGTCAGCACGTAGAGCACCGTCGACAGACCCGCCAGCCCGATCATGGTGGCGCGCTGGGCGCCCACGAGGAGCAGGGCGAAGCTGATCCCGACCACCACGAACACCCGCACCGTCCCGGGGCTGAAGGTCTGCCTGGCGCTCAGATGGGCTGGCAGCTCGGGGAGGTCCTCGACATCCGGCGGCAGCGCCGGCAGCGAGGGCCCGTTCCCTCTCGCCCTCCGCTTGCGCCCGGGCTGGCGGAGGTCGGCGACGGTGAAGCGCACCACCGCCAACGCCCCCAGGGCGACCAGCGCCGCCACGATGTCCCAGGGGACGGGCGCCCGCGGAAGCGTCGGTCCCGCCGACTGGGCGACCCCGGTCTCGGGGGAGAAGCCCTCCGTGGCCGGGGAGCCTCCGGCGAGGTCGAGGGGCCCGGTCCCTGAGGCAGGCGCCGCCATGGCCACCGCCAGCGCGGCGGCGAGGATCAAGCCGGCGGCCAGGGACGGGTGGGGGACGGGACGGGGCGAACCGACACCGGCCTCACCGGGGTCGTGGGCTTCGGCGAGGGCCCGCCCTGAGCGCCACGTCCACCACATCAGGGACAGCGCACCGGCTAGCGCCAGGAGCCCGATGAGGGCGTCGAGCGGGCCGCCGAGCGCCTCCTCGCCGGCGGCGCCGATGAGCAGGGAGGATGTCGTGACCACCAGGAGGCTCGCGAGGCAGGCGACGCCGAGGCTGGCGGCCACCCCGAGGAGCCACCGGGAGGGCCTCCTGCAGGAGCCGACGGCCAGGGCCACACCGACCACCACGAGAGCGACCGGCACATCGAGCTCGACACCGCCGAAGCCGGTGCCGGTGAGGGAGTCGAGATCGATGCCGGGTCGATCCCACGGCAGGACGGCCGACAGCACCCCGTACACGAGGCCGGTCGACGCCGTGGCGGCAGACGAGACCATCGTCGCCAACAGCTCGTAGAGCGGCGGCCAGGCGAGGCACCAGAACCCCAGCGTGGGAGCGAGGCGCCACAGGGCGCGGACCCCCAGCACGATCCCCACGGCACCCGCTGCGAACAGCGGAAGGGTCAACAGGTCGAGGCCCCACTCCCTCAGGCCGGCGTCGGCGGGAAAGAACGCCATGGCGACGATGGCACCGACGAGGAGGGGCGTCCCGACGATGTAGTCGAGCTGGCGGTCGTAGATCGGCGTCTCGTCGGCGGGAGTGGGGGCACGGGAGACGAACAGCACGAGGCCGGCGAGGGGCACCAGAGCGAGGTGAGGGTAGGGTTCGATCCCCTCCACCCACCCGAGCAGGCTGCCCAGCGAATGGCGATAGCCGAGCGCCACCGCGACGACCACGGCCGCGATGCCAAGCGTCTCCTGGTTCGGTCTGAGCCGTCCGGACCCCCCCCTCGGAGGCGACGCCTTCCGGTCCGGGCTGACTGGCGCCGCCACCCCCTCGCGTTGGCGCCCGGGCGCGCTGGAGTTGGTCCACGGAAGCAGCCGCAGCACCGTCCTGGTGGCAGGGCCCGTCCGCCTGCGGATCGCCTCGAGGAGGGAGCCGGCCTCGGCCCGATCGCGTGGCGGCGTGGAGGTCATCATTATCGAGTCGCTGCCAGAGCGAGAATTCCGTCGCCGTCGCCCGTGGCAGGCGTGGTCCGGATCGCGGCTGGCCCGGCCTCGTGCCTTCCTTGAGCGACCCCATGTCGCCAACCGCCTTCTCCCGGCACCCCGGCCGGCGCCGTGCCTGCGGACGCTCGCAGGCACGGCGCTAGCTGAGCTCCGGGTGGCGCCTGATGGGTTGGGGCTCGGTTGCCGGGGACAGGAGAGGTCAGGGGCGCACGCCAGGGGCCGATGGGCACGGAGACGTCACCTGCCCCGGAACGCCCGCACGAGGCACCGCTCGCGTGACGCCCCGCAGCAGGATCGCCATCGCCGCCGCCCCGGTCGCAGAACCGGCCAGCAGCCCCAGCTCGACCCGGAGCAGCAGGTCGGAGACGGCCCAGGTGACGACCACGAACGCCACCACCCCGAGCAGCCACCCGACGGTGACCCGGGCATGGCCGGAGAGGGCGATCAGCGCCTGGCCCAACGTGTGGGCCACCATGAATGCGGCGCTGGCGACGATGAGGAAGACCAGGTCGAGCCGGTCGAGCGAGAACTCGGCGCCGAAGAGGATCCGCATGACCTCGGGACCAACGAGGAGCCCGGCGATGCTAGCCGCTCCGCCGAGGGCCACGACGAGGAGCACGACTCGCCGGAGCCCCAGGGAGAAGTCGCGGTGACGCCCGGCGGCGGCCAGGGACGCCAGCTTGAGCAGGAGCGCGGCCAGCACGGCCTGGAAGAGGAAGATCGGGACCCTGGCCACGACCAGTCCGGCCAGGAACTGACCGGCGATCCTCTGCTGGCTGTCGTCCGCCAGCAACTTCACCGCCACCGGTGCGGCGTGGAGGAGCAGCTGAGAGAGCATGGACCCCGCGAACAGGAAGCCGAGAGCGCCGAACAGCTCCCTCAAGGGCGTGTCCGGTCCAGGTGTGATCAGGCCCCGCTCCCGGAACAGGACCATGGCCACGGCGAGCAGCGGCGGCAGCCCGATCAACAGGCCGAAGGGGCCAGATGTGCGGACGCCGAGGGCCAAGAGGGCGCCGCACGCCATGAACCGCAGGATGCCTTCACCACTCAGGAACAGGCCGTAGGCGCGGAACCGGCGATTTCCCAGCAGGACGCCGCGGGTGAGGTGGGCCGGACCGTAGCTCACCAGCGAGATGGCGAACGCTGCCAGGAGGACAGGCTGGCGGTCGAAGGCGTGGTCGAGCAGCGGCCCGGCCCCGACGAAGGCGGCCCCGAGCAGCACCGCGGACAGCATCCCGGACGCCAGGACGGCCCGGCGGACGAGCGCGCCTCCGCCGATGCCCAGGGTGGCGCGGGCCGACAGGATCCGACTGACCTCCTGCTCCAGCGGGAGGAAGCAGCCGAACGCCACGATCGACACCAGGGAGTACAGCACCGATATGGCGACGTATTGCTCGGGTCCCACGGCGCGGGCGGAGAGGACCAAGAACCCGTAGACGGTCAGGCCGGAGACGACGAAGCCGCCACCCACCGACAGGGCCCCCTCGGGCAGCCGCCTGCCAGGCGCAGGTCGGCCGGTGAGCACGGCACTGATCAAGGTTGCGCCTCCCCTGCCTCCACGGCCCCGGCGACTGCGTCCGACATCGGGCGCGGACGATCGACCGCCGGCTCGGGGTGGGGGCATGTCAGGCAGCGGGTGGGACACAGCCGGCGGATCAGCGCCGGCAGAGGGCAGGGCCGGCTCGGGTGGCCGGGTGACGGTGGTGGGCCGGAGCCCGCCAGGCCCGCCCCGGCCACCTACACGGGCTCCCTCCTGGTTCACGGTGGTTGGTGCCGGGTGCCCATCAGACGGCAACCTCGGGGCGTGTCGTTCGTTCCCCCTCGCTTCGGAGCTTCTTGTACCGGGCGCCGTGCAGAGGGTGGTCGACGAGCTCGATGCGTTGCGGCACCTTGAAGGGCTCCAGCTTGCCCTTGCAGAAGTGGCGCAGGCGGTTCCTGAAGCCGTCGGCAGGTTCGGTCGGGGACAGCTTCACCCGTGCGGCCACGATCTGGCCCACGAGGGCGTTCGGCTCGCCGGAGACCGTCACGTCCTCCACGCCGTCCATCCCGATGATCACGCTCTCGATCTCGGCGGGGAACACCTTCTCTCCACCGACGTTGATCATCTCCGACCTCCTCCCGAGCACGCGCAGGGATTCACCCTCGACCTGGACCGCGTCGCCCGTGCGGAACCAGCCGTCGGGGGTGAAGGGGCTGGGGGCGTTGAGGTATCCGAGCATCGCCGACGGAGCCCGGACCTCGAGCAGCCCATCGACGACCCGGGTCTCGTAGCCATCCCTGCCTCCCAGCTGCAGCCGGGTGGACGTGGACGAGGGGGAGAGGGAGGGGAGGATGCCGACCTCGGAGAGCCCGTAGGTCTGCTTGAGGCGGACCCAGGGCAACAGGGCCTCCATCCTCCGGAGAGTCACCTCGGGCATGACCTCGGTTCCGTACGTGATCAGGGTGAGCGAGCTGAGGTCGTGGCGGTGGGCGGCCTCCGACAGGATCAGCTGGTTGAGAAAGGTCGGGGATGTCGGCAGCAGCGTGACGCGGTGTCGCTCCACTGCGGCACACACATGGTCCGGGGAACGCTCGGAGACGACGACCAGGCAGCCGCCGTTGAGAAGCGTGTGGAGCAGGGTGTTGAGCCCTCCGATGTGGTCGAACAGCAGGAACGCCAGCGTCCGCAGGGCTCGGGACGGCCGGTCGAACCGGCGGAGGAGACGGTCGCAGTCGTGGAGGACCGCCTTGGTCGTCCCAGCGGAGCCGGAGGAGTACAGGACGATCCCCGCATGGGCACTGCGACGGAGGGCGAGGAGCAGCTCGTGGTCGACCGTCCGGCCGGTGCGACTGATCGAGGGCTGCTGCGCCATGAGATCGAGCTCCCACTGGACCTGAGCCGTCTCGAGCGCCTCCACCCGGCCAGGCCTGGGGCCAGACAGCAGGGGCACGACCATGCAGCGGTGATCGATCAGGGCCATCAACGCGGCAACCGTCTCGGGATCGAAGTCGCCGGTCACCGAGACGGTGGACCCCTCCGGGATGCCCCGGTCGGCGAGCAGGGCAGACCACTCACGCGCCCGTCGCGCCAGCCGGGCGTAGGAGTGGGCCACGTCCCGGTGAACCATCGCCGTCCGGTCGGAGAACGCCTCCACGCGATCGGTCAACCCCATCACGCGACCCCCCCGAGGTAGACGGTCTGACCGGTGACGAAGTCGCTCTCCCTGCGAAGGAAGAAGTCGACCACGTTGACCACATCCGAGACCGTTGCGAAGCGGTGAATGGCCTGTTGATCGAGCAGCTGCTCCAGCTTGGGCTCGGGCACTCCCTCCGTGAGATGCGTCCGCATGGGTCCCGGCCCCACGGCGTTGACCGTGATCCCGAACGGGGCGAACTCCTTCGAGAGGACCTGCGTCAGCATGACTACGGCCGCCTTCGATGCGACGTAGGCTGCCTCGCCGGCAAGCCGCAGGGGTACCGCCACCGTCGACAGGTTCACGATCCTCCCCCAGCCCCGACGGGCCATGATCTTCGCTGCTTCCCGGGCCACCAGGAACGTCCCGGCGACATTGGTGCTGAGGATCCGCTCGACCGTCGTGGAGGGGGTGAGGAGCGCATGGTTCATCGATGCGATCCCGGCGTTGTTGACGACGTGGTCGATGGCCCCGAATCGCCTCCGGATCTCCGCGAACATCCTCCCGACCGCATCCGGATCGGCGACGTCGGCGACGTGGTGCTCGTACCCCTCCAGTGACCAGTCCACGGGGTTGCGACTGCAGCCCACGACGGCATGCCCGAGGACGGCGTAGTGCTCGGCCAGCGAGCGGCCGATGCCGGCGCGGGCGCCGGTTATCAGGGTGACGGGCGGCACGCCTGCCTCCCGGTCGCGTCCCCGCCCCTCCGGGCCCGGCCCGCCACTTTAGAGCCGACTCTCCACGTACCGGGCCAGCGACCCGATGGAACGGAAGGGACTCCGGGCCTGAGACAGGGCCGCATCGTCCGCAAGGGTCAGGGACTGGCCCAGGCGCTCCTCCACAGCCTGCTCGACGTCGACGAGGAGCATCACGAGCCCCAGGGAGTCCAGGGCACCGTCCTGACCGAAGAGCAGCGCTTCGGCTCCCCGCCCCACATCGATCTCGACGTCGAGGCTGCCGTTCAGCTCCCTGGCGACATCGATGACGAGCTCCACCACACGATCGTCCGTTGACACCAAATGCTCCCCTCTTGCGTCATCGGGCCCAACTCGCGGGCTTCCCGCCGACACCGTGACACCGCTCCTTGGTCAACGAACGGCCCATTCGGACCACCTCGAGGAGGGAGCTGGGCTAGCTAGTGCCGGTCGAGTCGCTGCGTGGAGGGCGCCACGATTATCGAGTCGTCGCCAGAGCCAGAATTCCGTCGCCGGCGGGGTTCAGCCCCAGAGCCGGACATCGCCGGCCGGCTCGGGCACGGCCAGAGGACGGACCTCAGGGCGAGGGCAGGCAGGGGTCATCGACACCGGGGGACCAAGCCGGGATCGGCCGGCCCCGTCCGATCGAGGGCATCGAGCACCCACTGGAAGGCAACGTGATCCTCGACGATTGAAGCGTGCGTCGCCTGGTTGCCCGGGCACCGCTCCTGGAGGAGGACGTTGGTGACCCGCTCCCTCGGTCCCGAGAGGAACTGGCTGGCGACGGGCCGGACCAGCTCGTCGTGACGCGTGGCGATCACGGTGTAGTCGACCCCGTCGACCACGTCGCCGCCCTGGTTGAGCATCCGCAGGAGGTCTGAGCCTGCCCTCTGGTCATCGCACGCAGGACCACAGCTGCTCAGGCAGCAGTTGGTCCCGTGGTTCGCCGGGGCCAGTCCGACTAGATCCTCGACCGGTGCAGGCTGGGCGACGAGGAAGCGCAGGTAGAAGCGGGGCATCATCCCGCCTTGGCTGTACCCGACGATGCTGACCCTGCCGGCTCCCGTCGCCGACAGGACCGCGTCGACGAACCTCGCCAGCTCCTCAGCAGACTCGGCGACAGGGCCCGTCCCCCGGTTCCCGTACTCGAGGGCGAACGTGCAGTAGCCCTCGGCCAGGAGCACCGGCGCGAGGGAGGACCAGTCGCCGTCGACCGACCCTTGCGTACCATGGACCAGCACGATGGGGAACGGGTGCTGCTCGGATGGCGTACATGCCCAGTCGTTGAGGCCAGTCGCAGGCGGTCGGCTCGGTCCCGACTCCGGGGCTCCCCCCGCTTCCTGCTCCCCGGAACCCCCGAGCTCGACAGGGCTGACCGTGGACAGCAGCCGATCCAGCTCGGGAGAGAAGATCAAGGCCAGGACCGCAGCCAGGACCGCAGCCAGGACCGCTCCCGTGACCACGGGCGCTCTCCACTCCCGGTCCTTCATCGGGCCGTCTGTCGAGGGCATGGCCGGCCCGTCCACCCGGGCCAGGGATGGCGGCGCGGCAGTGGCCATCCCCACGCTCAACGCCACGACGAGCGCCCTGACGACGCCGCGTCGCCGCATCACCCCTCCCCACCGACGCATGCCCTGGACAGCCGCCCGGTACGGTACCCCAGGCGTCGCGCCCCTCCCATCAGTCCCCTGTCGCGGCATCGTCGCCCGCCCATCGCGCGAACCCCATGCCCTCCCAGGGCATCCCCCGCTCGAACCGGAACGGCCAGGGATAGTGGGGGCGTCCGGTCTCCCTCGACATCAGGTGGCGGACGGTTCCCACCCGCTTCGCAGGGTTGCCGGCCACGAAGGCCTCGGCGGCGACGTCGGAGCGCACGACCGAGCCGGCGGCGACCAACGCGTGCCTGGCTATCCGGACCCCGGGGAGGAGCACCGACCCGGCGCTGACGACGGCGAAGTCCTCGATCACGACACCCTCGATCGAGTCGCTCGGGGGGGTGCGGTCGTTCGTCAGCACCACGTGGGGGAACAGCCAGACGAAGCTGCCGATCCGGGAGAGGGGTGAGACGTGGACTGCCGTGTGGAGGCGGGTGTGGTCGCCGATCGCGCAGTGGCCTTCGATCGTCGACAGCGTGCCGACGCTGCACGCACCACCGATGACGGTCCCCGACCCGATCGTGACGCCCGGGCCACACTGGAACCGATCTCCGATCGATGAACCGGCATAGACGACGCTCCCCGATCCGATGGAGGAACCGGCGCCGATCCGGAGCGGGGCGTTGTCGCCGCCGTCGAGGTCGTGGCCGCGGCGAGGTTCACCGAGGATCGCCTGCGGCCCGACCTGGCAACCCGGGCCCAGCTGCACGTTCTCGTGGATGATCGCGAAGGGACCGATCGCCACGCCGTCCCCGATCTGCGAACGCCCGCTGACGAGCGCACTCGGATGAACCCGCCCGAAGCCGATGAACTCCACGCGGACCTCCCCCCTCGATCACTCGTCGGGGGTGGGCCCGACGAGTGACGATGCCCCGTCCGCGCTCATCGGCGGGCAGCGGTTGCCACGGGTGGGAGCCGAGGCCTCTTGGTCCTGGGCGTCCGCGCATCTGCATGCGAGCGGTGCATCCTGCGGGCGTTCCGTGTGAGTGGCGTCTGTGTCTCCTCCGGCTCCTGCCGGGAGCCCGAGCTGCTCGTGCGCCCGGGTACGGCAGCATCCGACAGGGCCGGCGGCCTTCGCAGCCTCGTCACGCCTCGTGGGGGGCCCAGAACGCCTGGGCCGCCACTTGGCCGGGTTCCCCAAGGCCACCGACCACGGCGGCACGGTCCTGGTGACGACGGCGCCCGCCCCGACCACGGACCCCCGGCCGACGTCGTCCATCACGATGCCGCGCGAGCCGATCCAGCAATCGTCGCCAACAGCGATGCGACGCTTCCTCCCCCCCTGGAGGGCGATCGGGACGTCCGGGCGGTCGAAGAAGTGCTGCTCGGCGCCGCTTAGGAGCGTGCACCCCTCGCCGATCAGCACGTAGCTGCCGATGTCACAGTGGTGGACGATCGAGTAGCGCCCGATCAGGACGTTGTCGCCCACGGAGACGTCCCGGTAGACGAAGAGCGCCCCCGACTCGATGAGGACGTTGCGGCCGCAGCGGCGGAGCGTCCGCCGGTAGAACTGCTCCCGGACGATGATCCCGATGGCGTAGGGCAGCAGGGCCACGGCCTCCCCCACCGTGCGGAAGGCGTCGTCGGACAGCCGCGCCACGGCGACGAGGGGCAGCACGAGGGGCGTGGCCAGCCAGCCTGCCACCCGGCACGCCAGCGCCAGGCGGGGCGAGGGCGAGAACTGCCGAAGGCTGCCCTCGTCGACGACGGCGCCGACCTCGTGGGCGTCACCGTCGGGACCCGCTCCGGCTGTCGTCCTCTGGCCCGACGGGTGATGCGTCGGCGCGTCACCGGCCGGTACCGGCGTCGGGCGCCTCCCGCTGTCGGAGCCACGTCCGGCCCGCGGGCTGGTCTCCCCGACGGTGCCGTGGCCGGATCCGGGGGCACGGTCACCCCTCAGCTCCTCGTCGCCGATGCCCCGAGGTACCCGGTGCCGCCCTCTCCTCACCTCATGGTCCCCACGAGGCGGTCGGTCACCGGCATGGACCGAGGCAACAAGGCTCCTCCCAGCGGGAGGAACTCGTCCGGCGCCGGTCCCAGGCCGAAGAAGTGGGCGAGCGCGGCGACGGTCCGGCGTGCGGCCTCACCGTCGCCGTAGGGATTGACGGCGACGGCCATGGCCCGGTAGGCGGCCTCGTCGTGGAGCAGGGTCCGAACGTTGCCCACGATGGCGTCCCGGTCGGTTCCCACGAGACGGGCGGTCCCGGCTTCCACGGCCTCCGGCCGCTCCGTGGTGTCCCTCATGACGAGAACCGGCTTGCCCAGGCTGGGCCCCTCCTCCTGGACGCCGCCGGAGTCGGTGAGCAGGATGTGTGAACGGCGCATGAGATGAGCGAAGGTCGAGTAGTCGACCGGCTCCATGACCACGACGTTGTCGATCCCCTCGAGGGCGGGAAGGATCGCCTCCCGGACCACCGGGTTCCGGTGGATGGGGAACACCACCGACAGGTCGGGCTCCGAGCGAGCGATGTCGGCCAACGCCCGCCCGATCGACCGCATCCCGCTACCCCATGACTCCCGCCGATGGGCGGTGACGAGCAGCACGCGGCGGCGGTCACCGTCCAGCCGGGCGAGGGCCTGCTGCTCGGGTGCAGGGCGGCTCACCACCCACAGCAGGGCGTCGATGACCGTGTTGCCAGTCACCCACACGCGGTCCGCGGCCACGTTCTCGCCCAGCAGGTTGTCCCGGCTCATGGCCGTGGGGGCGAGATGGAGGGTGGCGAGCTCGGATGTCAGCCGACGGTTGACCTCCTCAGGGAACGGCGAGTGAGGGTTCCCGGTGCGTAGCCCGGCCTCCACGTGGAGGACGGGGACCCGGTGGTAGAAGCCAGCCAGCGCGCCGGTGAGGGTGGTGGTCGTGTCGCCCTGGACGACGATGGCGTCGGGACCGGTGGCCTCGATCCCCTTGGAGAGCCCCTCGAGGGCCCGGGTGGTGATGCCGGTCAGGGTCTGGCGGTCCTGGATGATGTTGAGGTCGAGGTCGGGCTCCAGGCCGAAGAGCTCGAGCACCTGGGTGAGCATGGCACGGTGTTGCGCCGTCACCGCGATGACGGGCTGGAACCCGGGGGCGTCCCGCAACCCGAGGACCACGGGCGCCAGCTTGATGGCCTCGGGCCGGGTCCCGAAGACGATCAGGACCCGCTTCACCGGCACCCCGGCTCACGCCCGCGACCCCCCGCCAGCCCGCTCGTGGCTCGCTCGGCAGAAGGCATGGAACCGCTCCAGCTCCATCTCGTTCCCGCCGGAGCTGGCCCTGTGGCCAGGACCCCGGGCAGGCCCGTCGGTCAGACTCACGTCGTCCGTCGTTCCCGAGGACGCCTTTCCGTCGCGCCGGTCGATCTTCGTGCCCTCGGGGCCTGTCCGTGCCTCGGTCCCCCCAGGTCGCCGCTCGCTTCACAGCGGGTAGTCCCGCAGGAGGGCCAGGAGCGGATCGCCCGGTCCGATGTCGTAGTCGCACAGGCCGCTCGGAGTGTCGACATAGGCCCAGGCCACCCTCCCGCTCACCCCGGCGGCGAACTGGGCGTCCAGCTTGGCCTTGAACTTGTCCCGCCGGGCCTCCAGGGAGACGCAGTCCTGGCCCTCGGGATCAGGACCGCCGCCGGCACGGGCCAGGACGGAGCCGTCGCCGATGACGAGGGGCTTGGACAGCTCCCTCGCGATCCGCAGGTCGACTCGGAGCTCCGCCGGCAGCGGATCGTCGTCGTAGTTGTAGTCGTGGTAATCGGCGATGTCGATGTAGGGGCTGGAATGGATCAAGCGATAGTCGGCCTGCCGAGGGTCGCCGCACGCGCTCCCCCCCCAGTGCCCGGAAGCGATCAGGTGATCGGGGTCGAGGCGCCTGATCTCGGCGCCCACGTCATCGAAGAATCGGCGGAGCACCCGGGCGGACTGGCACGGTACTCTCGGCTCGCCGATCGGAGCCCACCAGGCTACGGCCGGTGAGTCCTTGTAGCGCCCGACGATCTCGCGCACCCACTCCCGATAGGTCCTGAGCAGGGGGAGGCCTTTGTAACCACGGCACACCTCGGTGCGGTACCCCCCGGCGTACCAGCTGACGCTCTTGGCAGAGCCGCTTCCGTCGCACGGGAGGTTGCCGTCCTCCAGGCCCAGGACCACCCGATGACCGGCCTGGCGAGCCGCCCGGAGCATCTCGTCGAGCAGCGACCAGTCGCGCCGTCCATCCTTGATGGCGAAGTCCTCCGTGCCGTAGAAGCTGATGACGCTGTTGGGCCGGAGCGAGCCGAACAGGTCGCGCAGCCCCTCGACAGCGAACGTCTGGGTGAACGGGAACGGGACGATGCCGAGGAAGCGGTACTGCTCCCCGTCGAGGTGGAGCTGGCTGCCGCGCCGATAGATGAAGCCCGGGCGTGGCGAGGCGGGGAACGTGGACGGAGCCGAGGTCAGCGTGGACTGACCGCCGCCGGGCGGGGTCGAGGCCTCCCCCGGTGGCGCCGCCCCCCCCTCATGGCCGGCAGCCCCGCCTCCGCAGGCGACGGCGACCACCGCCAGCAGGCACCCGACGGCGATGGCGCGGCGCATGCCGCCTGCACGAGGGCGGCACGCGCCGGGGCAGGCGCTTCCAGCCATGAGCGGCTCCTTCGGGTCTCGGCCCGGGCCGGGTGCGGGCGGGGCCACTGTAACCCCCGGCGTCTCATCGAGTCAGTCGGGTTGGGCATCCACGGGGTGGAGGTGTGCACCCCGCTCGCCCTGGCTCTTGCCATCCGTGGTCGATGACCGCCCTGGGCTCCGGAGCTCGCGATAGATGGACGTGTTGAAGTGGAACAGCTCATGGAAGTACCGCTCGCTCTGGAGTGCGAGGACACCGAGGCTGATCAGCTGGAAGGCCACGAGCAGGGCGATCCCGCCCACGATGAACGCGTGGGGAGCTGACTCGAAGGAGAGGCGGACGGCCTCCGAGAGGCGGGGGTCGAAGCCGCCCGACGTCCGGTTCAGGTAGTTGTCGGTCACCCTCCAGAACACCCATCCGAGCGTGTAGGTGGCCAAGGCCAGGGTCAAGAGGCCCGGGACGATGAAGAAGAAGACCGGCCGGAACATGAATCCCGAGAAGAGGTAGGATCTCGCACTGCTCCGAAGAGAGCCGGCGATCCGGCGCCGGGGCTTGCCCGTGTCGTTGAAGCTCCAGTCGAGGTGGGCCGGGATCTCCTTGACGACGGCACCCAGCAACTCGGCCTTGTAGAGGATCTCGGTGTTGATCTCGGTGTCCATGGACTTCAGGTTGAGGCTGCTCAGGAAGCGACGGTCGTACGCCCGGACCATCCCGGTGAGCGTCGAGATCCTTCCCTTGGCCATGATGGAGAGGAACCGGTTGCCCCCCTTGCTCAACACCCGGCGCCGGAACGGGACGTTGGTGATCCTGCCGCCTCGCAGGTAGGGGGAAGCGATCACGATCTTGGCCCTCGTGCTCCGCAGCTCGCTGACCAGGCGGCCGATGTGCTCCGGGGCGTAGCTGAGATCGCAGTCGAGGGAGACGACGTAGTCGCCGCGGCAGTTCCTGAACGCGTACCGGAGGGCCTGGCCGAGGTGGAAGTTGACGTGGTGGTGGAGGACCCGGACGTCGGGTCGCCCGGAGGCGAACGCCTCCGCCAGCGCCCCGGTCTCGTCGGTACTGCCGTCGTTCACCACGATCAGCTCCCACCGGTACATGTCCTCGATGCGAGCGAGGTAGTCGCACAGGCTGGTGAGGCTCTGGGTGATGAGGGCAGCCTCGTTGTAGGCGGGCACGACCACCGAGATGAGCGGACGCCCCCCGTCGAGGGCCGGTGCCAGGTCCGCCTGCGGTCGTGGGTCCCCGGGCCCGGGTGCGACGCCGGGAGCGAACGGGCCCGGTTGGCCGGCACTGGCCCTGGTCATGGCGGTCCTCCTACGGGGAGAGCGGACCGTTGTCCCCCAGCGGACCCAGGCCCCGCCCGCCCGTTGCGCCCCCGGTGGAAGAACCTCGGCTGGATGAGACGCAGCCCCTCCGACGACGCCACGTCGTCAGCGAGACGGCCCATGGGGACGACCTGGAACGACCGGGAGAGCTGGTCGAGGAGCTCAGCCATCCGCCTCACCTTGACGTCGCTGGGAAGGCTCATGCCCGGGAAGTGCGACAGCTGCTCGACGTCGTCAGAGCCGGCGAAGTCGTGGGAGTGGAGGAGGATCGACGGCGCCACGCCGGTGATGCGGCAGAGCCGGAGGGCAGAGCCGAAGTAGGCCCTGGCCAGCCTCGGGGAGAGCTGGCTCATGTACAGCAGGTAGGTCATGTGGATGGGCGTACGGAGTATGGGCATGGTGGTGACGGGCAGCTCCAGCAGGGAGGAGCCGTCGGCCCTCCACCGATACGGCTTCAGCGGACGCGTGCCATCCCGGAAGGAGCCGTACGCACCCTTGCGCCGGGCCCTGTCTTCGGGATCCATCTCTCGCATGGTCCTCGAGAAGAACAGGCCCGACAACGGGCCGGTGTAGGTCGGCAGCGTGGAGGCGTCGTAGCGGAACCCGCGCTCACCGAGGACGGCCAGGACGTCATGAGAGAGGCTGAAGCCCGGTCCTCGGAAGCCGTCCGGGCGCCGACCGGTCGCCTCCTCGATGGCCGTGTCGGCCCTGGCGAGCTCCTCCTCGATCGCCTCTCGCGAGTAGAGGTGCAGCCACGGCTCGTGGAGGAAGGAGTGGTTGCCGATCTCGTGACCGGCCTCGGCTATCGAGGCGAGCAGGGAGCGGTTCCTCTCCAGGGCCGCGTCCTGGCCCACCACGAACCAGGTGATCGTCAAGTGGCGCTGGCGGAGGAAGCCCAGCGCCCTCGGCACGACCACGTCCAGGTAAGACGGCAGATCCTCCCAGCCAGGATCACCGTGGGTCTTCATGTAGGACCACACGTCGTCGAGGTCGAGCGACAGGCCGGCCAGCGGCTTGCGGGCCACCCGCCCTCCCGGCCCGTCGACCGGGGTGGGTCGAGGGGGGGGTCGAGGGGCGGGCGCCGGGCGGACCGGGGTGCCGACCCCCTCGAGGAGGGACCGGACCGCCCTCTCCGCCAGCTGCACGGTCTCGTTCACGTTCAGCGTGCCGTTGATGATCTGGGAGGAGTTCACCACGTGGACCCCAGGGACGGTGCAGTCGAACCCCGGCACACCCTGGGAGTACGAGAGCGTCGGTATGGCGAAGACCTCTCGGACCCGCGAGACACGGAAACAGGCGACATCATCTCGGTGGAACTCGGGGTACATCCTCTCGAGCGAGGCGAGGAACAGATCTTCCACCTCGTCGTCAGACGCGTTCATGAGAGGGTCGTCGGCGGGACAGTACTTCGGGAGGTAGACGAGCGACCTGCCCGCGAATTGGCTACGGTCGACGAAGGCCGACATCTCCACCACCGCGGTAAGGGGAGTCTCGTCGGTGATGTACGTGAGGTAGTACGGCGACAGAGGTCGCTCGAGCAGGAGCGAGGCGCAGACGACCCCTTGGTAGCGCAGGGCCTCGAGGCGGGCCCGCTCTCGAGCGCAGAGCCCGTCGATCAGCCGGGCGGCCACAGAGGGGGACGCGGTGACGACGACATGGTCGAACCTCATGGAGCCACCATCGGGGACGGTCACCTCGACGTCGCCTCCGGTGGACGCGATCTGAGAGACCCGGCATCCGAGCTCCAGCCGTACGCCTTCAGCGGCGAGGACTTCGGCGAACCGCTCGAGGATGCGGGCGTAGCCGCCGGGGACGTAGCCGAACATCTCCTTCTTGAGGCCCCCTCGCCGCGCCGCGTAGAGGCGCTGGATGGTGGCCCACATGAAGGCGGCGCACGACTCCCGGTAGCTCTCACCCAGCTTGGCGCGCAGCAACGGCAACCACAGGCGCTCGAACGTCCGGTTCCCCGACCACCTCCTGAGCCATCGCTCGACCGGCACACGCTCCAGCCGGCGCCAGTCCCGCACCTTCGAGCCGTAGAAGATGGTCAAGCCGAGCCGCAGCTTGTCGACCAGCGCCAGGCCGGGGAGGCGAAGGAGCTCGACCGTGTTGGAGACGGAGTGCAGCTGCCCGTCGCTGTAAACCCCGGCACGGGTCTGCCTCCACTCCATGGTGTCCTCCAGCCCCAGCTCGGCCAGGAGAGCCCGGAGGTGCGAGTCCGACAGCAGGGTGACGTGATAGTGGCGGTCCCAGACCACGGTGTCGAGGCTCCAGGCGCCGGCGAGCCCGCCGAGGCGGGGAGCGCCCTCGAGCACGGTCACGTCGCAGCCGTGGCGAGCGAGGCGATGGGCGAGCGTGAGACCCAGCATGCCGCCGCCGACTACGGCCCATCGGGAGGTCCCGGGCACGCCGCTCACCCCGTTGCCTCGCCGCCGGCCGAGGTGCGACCCGGCCCGGGGTCGATCTCGGTGACCGCGTCGCCCCGCACGGAGTACCGGCGGGAGCAGGCGGGGCAGGCCAGGTGGCTCGGTTCCGACGGGCGATCCCCGGCGAGGCGAAGGAAGGGCTCGCCGCACCGGCACACGCAGGCGATGGAGCGGGCGGGCTGGCCCACGACGAGGTGGAAGTCCGGGACCGAGCTCGTGACCACCGATCCCATCCCGACCATGCTCCAGCGTCCGACGACGAGGTCGCACCCGATGACGCTGGCCGCACCGATGGTCGCCCCCTCCCTCACCAGCGTCGGCCGGGTGTGCTCGACGGGCTCGCACGGGCGGAGGGCAGACAGGTCGGGGGCGGTCGCCCGGGGGAACCGGTCGTTGGTGAAGATCGTCCCGGCGCTGATCATGGCCCCGTCCTCGATCGTCACCGCGCTGCAGATGTAGACGTGGGCGTTGACCTTGACCCGGTTGCCGATGGCCACACCGCCGGCGATGTAGGTCTTCTCGCCCACGATGCACTCGGATCCGATCCGGGCCGGAGCCCGGATGTGCACGTTGTCCCAGATGGAGGTGCCCGGGCTGATCTCGACTCCGTCCTCCACGATGGCGGTGTCGTGCACGAAGTGCATCAGGCCGACCGCGCCCGAGCGTGGACTCCTCCACGCCCACCATCGCGGTGTGCGCCTTCGACCCGGACCCAGCGAGGGCGAGCGAGTGACGCGTAGGCCTTCTGGATGACCTCGATCGAGGCGATGGCGTCCTCGGCGGTGATGAGGAGCTGCTCCTCGTTCCGCACAGCCCGGCAGAAGTTCTGGAGCTGGGCGCCGAGGCACCCGATCTTGTCGTAGGCGCCGCCGAACACGACCCAGTCGGGGCTGGCCGCCTGGCGGAACCTCGATACCTTCCAGCCGACGCTGACGGTGCCGTTCGACCCGTAGATGTCGATGTAGGGGTCGCGCTGCTTGTCGATGCTCCACGACAGGTCCACGGTGCCCCTCACGCCATCCGCGGTCTTGACGAACAGCTGAACCGTGTCCTCGACGGCGAGGCCCTGCACGCGCTTGCCCTCCACCGCCGCCACCTCCGCGATCGGGCCGAGGAGGTAGCGGATGAGGTCGACGGAGTGCGTGCCGTTGTCGACGAGGACGCCGCCACCGCTGATGCGCGGATCGGAGTTCCAGCGCCGGGACATCTCGACGCGGGTGGCGAAGACGTTCTCGAGGAGGATGATCTCGCCGAGGATCCCCGACGCGAGGATGCTCTTGGCTCTGACGACCTCGTCGACGTAGCGGTACTTCGAGGACATCGTCAGGATCACCCCGTTGCTCTCGGCGGTCTTGAGGAGCATCTCGGCGCTCCCGACGTCGGTGGCGAGCGGCTTCTCCGACAGCACGGAGATGCCGCGCTCGAGGAAGTGGGCGGCGATCTCGGGGTGCGTCGCAGGCGGCGTGCAGATGAGGACCGCCTCGACGTCCTCACCTTCCACGAGGGCGGAATGGGAGTCGTAGCCGCGGCACCCCATGGCCTTGGCAGCGGCGTCGGCCTGTCCGCCACGGACGTCGGCGACGGCGACGAGGCGGGCCTCCTTCTCCAGGTTGCGGAAGACCTGGAGGTACGACTGGGCGATGCCCCCCACCCCGATGAGGCCGATCCTGACGGGCTCCTTCACGGTGCGCCTCCGGTGAGTTGGAACACGGCTCGGGCGATGGCGGTGGCGAGGTAGTCCACGTGGTGGGCCTGGTAGCGCTCGTTCCAGGGGAGGACGAGCATCCAGGCGAGGGCGGTGTCCGTCCCCGGGAACCGCTCGTCCGAGTAGTCGACCGCATCGGGGCGGGCCAGCGTGAAGGGGTACCGGCTGCGCCCGAAGGTGCGCTGCTCAGCGAAGACCGCGCACCGGAACGCCGGCTTCTGGATGTAGCGGGGGATCGAGGCGACATCGAAGGCGGCCAGCTCCCGGGCGACGCCAGCAGGGCCGTCGGGCACCACACCGGGATCGGCCCGCAACACGTAACGCCAGTAGACGTGGTGGTTGTCCGGGTGCACCCAGGGGGTCTCCACGCCGGGTAGGCCGGTCAGCGCTGTGCTCAGGCGCGACGCCATCGCCACCCGCTGTCGAACGGAGTCCTCCAGCCTCGCCAGCTGGGCGAGCGCCACCGCCCCCTGGAGCTCCGACATCCGGTGGTTCGGCGCGAGGAACTCGTGGTCGTGGTTCGACTCGCCGTAGCCCCAGCCCTTGTCGATGAACAGACGGACCCGGCGGGCGAGGGCCTCGTCGTCGGTGACGACCAGGCCTCCCTCGCCACAGGTGATGTGCTTGCCCTGCTGCAGGCTGAAGCAACCGATGGCCCCGATAGTGCCCACGGTCCGGCCGGCGCTAGTCGCCAGGTACGCCTGGGCGCAGTCCTCGATCACCGGCACGCCGAGGCTCGAGGCGAGGGCCATGATGTCGCCCATCTCACACGGGTTCCCGAACAGGTGGGTGACGACGATGGCCCGGGTGCGTTCGCTGACGCGTTGGGCGATGGTCTCGGCCGTAAGGTTGCCGGTCCTCGGGTCCACATCGGCGAACACCGGGATGGCGCCCTGGTAGAGGATCGGCGTCAGGGCGCCCATGTCGGTGATGGGTGTCGTGATGATCTCCTCGCCCGGCTCCGGGTCCACGGCGGCCACGGCGGCATGGATGGCGGCTGTGCCCGATGAGCAGGCGAAGGCGAACCGGGCTCCGAGGAGGCCGGCGAACGAGGCGGCGAGCAGAGGGACCTTGGTGCCCTTGGTAGCGGTCAGGACCCCGCTCTCGAGCACCTCCTCGAGCAGGCGCATCTCGTCGGTCCCGAACGTCCGTCCGGATCGCGCCTGGTCGGACGGGAGCTGCCCCATGTCGAGCTCGACAGCCAAGCCTGCTCACCCCTCCCCTGCGCCAAGGCAGTGCCGGCGGAGCTGGTCGAAGGTGCCGCCGAGCGGAAGCGGCGGCCCCGTGGCGAGCGGTCCGGGGAGGAACCACGAGCCTTCCCTGGGCGAGTCGGATCTCCACAGGAGCGCCGCCATGACCCCGACCAAGCAGCTCGTGGCTCTCTCGGTGATTGGCAACGGAATGCTCCCAGCTCCAGTTCGTTCCCCCAGAGCTGACCCTTGTGGTCATGTCCCGGGGGAGGATCGCCGGTCATGCTCACGCCGTCCCTCGTTCCCGAGGACGGTTTTCCGTCGCGCCGGTCGATCTGGTGCCGTGCCTGCGAGCACCTCGCATCGTTTCTCGGTTCTCCTACTGGAGACTGCCGAGCCAAAGGTGCTGGCCATGGGCCTGGGAGACGTGGCAATGCCAGCGAGAAACCGTGCGAGGTGTTTCTGGTCACGGCACTGGCTGCCCTTGGGGGCCTCTCCGTGCCTCGGTCCCACCCGTCGGGCCAGGCGCCGGTGGCGATGTCGAGCGAGCTGTGGTCCTACGAGGTGGTCACCCGGTCGGCGCCGGCGGGCTGAGCCCGGGGGGCGACGGCCTCACCGGAAGCGGCGGGAGTCCTCGGCGGCGTAGGCGGCCACCGTGGCGTCGACCTCGGCGGTACGGCTCACGGCGTCGATGACCTCGCCCAGCCGGTCGGCGGGGATGGCGCAGGTCACCTCGGTGTTGGGCATGCCGGTGCGGACCCGGCTCAGCATGCAGCCCACGCTGGCCGCCACCTCGCCCCGCTCCTTGGCCACGGCCACGATGTGGCACTGGGGCTTGCCCTCCACCGACAGCCCCGGGAGGGCGTCGGAGAGCACCATGAGCGACCGGGGGGTGAGGCGGACCAGCACCACGTCGGGGTCGACCGGCGTCTCCGCCAGCGGCCCGTAGGTGACGGCGCCGGGCCCCTCGGCGACCACCGGGATCTGGGGGATGTCGTCGGCGCTCACCCAGCCGCTGGCGAGGAGGGCGGCCACGTCGTCGTTCCCCGCGACCTGGTCGAGGGTGGCCAGCCCGTGGGTGAGGCTGCCCACGCTGCAGTTGCCGTGGTCGGCGGGGACCGTGCTGAAGGTGCGCTCGACACCCCGCATCCAGAACACGCAGCCGGCGGGGACCCTTCCGGTGCGGCCGTCGGGCAGCGGCGGGGGCATGGGGTCGTCGAAGGGGTCCACGCCCGAGGGGGGACGGGCCGAGAAGGTCATGGCGACGGGCGGCGCGGTGGGCCGCAGGGCAGCCGAGAGCCGGGCGGCCAGGGAAGCCCAGTCCTGGCCCGCCACTACTTCTTGGCTGCCTCGTAGTAGGGGTTGGTGCCGGAGGCGTGGTCGGTGACGTCGACCACCCGGGAGATCTCGGGCACGGCCTCGGTGACCGCCACCTCGATCCCCTGGCTCAGGGTGACCGTCGCCATGCCGCAGCCCTGGCAGCCGCCGCTGAGGCGCAGGTAGGCGACGTCGTCCTCGACCGCCACCAGCTCCGCCTGGCCACCGTGGGTGGCGATGCTGGGGTTCACCTGCTGGTCGAGGACGGCCAGCACCCGCTGGGCCACGTCGCCGCCGAGCTCGGAGGGCGGTCGGCGGGCGATGGGCGGGCTGGCCGGTGGTGCCGGCCGGTTGGGGTTGGTTAGGGCCATGCCCGGGTTGAGCAGGTCCCGGGACACGTCGAGGGTGGCGCCCCGGACGTTGTCGACGCTCCCGGCGGGGATGACCAGGTCCAGGTCGTCGTGGTGCTGCACCGCGTCGTGGTCACCGGCCTTGTCGAGGGTCTCGAAGTACATGTCGTAGGTGTAGCTGTCCCCGGCGACGCCTCCCACCTCGAGCCACAGGGCCAGCCGCTCGGCATTGGGCTCGCCCGCCCGCAGCGCCAGCACCTTCCTGCGGGCCTTGTCGGTGATGGTGACGATGGACTGCTGGCCCTGTCGATCTTCCTGTCCGCCCTGGACCTCGCTCATGCCCCCATCATAGGGGAGTGCCCCGGGTGCTGCTGCTCCTGCCCACCGCCACCTACCGGGCGGGCGACTTCCTCCGGGCCGCCTCGGCCCTGGGGGTCGAGGTGGTGATCGGCTCGGAGGAGGCCCAGGCCCTGGCTGGCTCCATGGGCGACCGGGCGCTCACCGTCCCCCTCGACCGCCCCGAGGAGGCTGCCGACGCCGTCGTGGAGCGGGCCCGGCGTCACCCGCTCGACGCGGTGGTGGCCGTCGACGACCAGGGTGTGGTCGTGGCGGCGCTGGTGGCCGCCCGCCTGGGGTGGGCCCACAACCCTCCCGACGCCGTGGCCGCCACCCGGGACAAGGCCTCCATGCGGGCCCGCCTGGCCGCTGCGGGCGTGGCCCAGCCCGCGTTCCGGGTGGCGGGGCCGGGCGCCGACCTGGGCCGGCTGGCCACCGAGGTCGGCCTTCCCTGCGTGGTGAAGCCGGTGTCGCTGTCGGGCAGCCGGGGGGTGATCCGCGCCGACGACCCAGCAGGGGCGGTGGCGGCGGGCGACCGGGTGCGGGCCATCCTCGCCGACGCCGGCGAGGGGAGGGACGCCTCCCTGCTGGTGGAGGCCTACGTCCCCGGGGTGGAGGTGGCGGTCGAGGGCTTGCTGGGACGGGGCCGGCTGGAGGTGCTGGCCCTCTTCGACAAGCCCGACCCGCTCGAGGGCCCCTACTTCGAGGAGACCATCTACGTCACCCCGTCCCGGCTGGCGCCGGAGGCCCAGGCCGCGGTGGTGGCGGCCGCCGCCGCGGCGGCGGCGGCGCTGGGCGTGGTCGAGGGGCCGGTGCACGCCGAGGTTCGCCTGGCCGGGTCCGAGGCGGTGGTGCTGGAGCTGGCCGCCCGCTCCATCGGTGGCCTGTGCTCGCGGGCGCTGCGCTTCGGGGCCGGCGTCTCCCTGGAGGAGCTGATCCTCCGCCACGCCCTCGGGCTGCCCCTCGACGGGCTGGCGCGGGAGCCGGCCGCCTCGGGCGTCATGATGATACCCATCCCCGCCACCGGGGTCCTGGAGGACGTGCGGGGCGTCGACGCCGCCCGGGCCGTCCCCGGCGTGGTCGGGGCGGAGATCACCATAACCCGGGGCCGCCTGGTGCGGGCCCTGCCCGAGGGCGACCGGTACCTGGGCTTCCTCTTCGCCCGGGGCGAGACGCCCGAGGAGGTGGAGGGGGCGCTGCGGGATGCCCACGCCCGCCTGGAGGTGGTGGTCGTCGATCCGGACCGGTGAGCCCGGCGACGACGCGCTCGCGGGTCGGGATCCGCCACCCCACGAACCAGACGCCGACGGCGCCGGCCGCCACCACCGAGAGCCGGGCCGCCCCCGAGGTGAGGGCGAGCCCGGCGCTGGCGGCGACGGCGGTGACCATCATGGCGATGGCGGTGACCTTGGCCCGGCGGGGCATTCCCAACCCGGCCCTGTGGTCTGCCACCAGCGGGCCGATGGTGGGCAGCGAGAGCACCCAGCGCTCGAAGCGCGGGCTCGACCGGGCGAAGCAGGACGCCGCCAGCACGAAGAACCCGGTGGTGGGCAGGCCCGGGACGACGACGCCCAGGCCGCCGAGCCCCACGGCGGTCCAGCCCAGCGCCAGCCACGCCCAGCGGGCGGGGGACGGCCGCAGCGGCTCGTCGCCCGACGGCGTCGCCGCCACCGTGCTCACCTCACCAGGTCGGCGACGTCGCCGACGACGAGCACGACCAGCAGGGCGATGACGCCGCAGCCCACGGCCGTGTAGGCCCACCGCCAGCGGTGCCCGACCAACCAGAAGCGTCGGATGCTCACGACGTTGGCGGCCACCGCCACACCGCTGAGGGGGATCCCGATCCACGGCCCCACCCCCGTGGCGACGCCGACGGCGGGCGCGGCGAACGGCAGGACCACGTAGGTGAGCAGGCAGCGGACCGCCGACACGAGGATCGAGACGCTGAAGGCGCGGTGCACGTCGGAGCGGCGCGGCGCGGCCGTGGCCGCAGGCGGGGAGGCCGTCGTCGTCACGGACGCCATGGTCGCAGCTGCGCCACCCGCCGACCAGTCGCGGTCTGGCCTCCGGTAGCCTCGAAGACGTGCGGGTGCTGCTCGTCTCCACCTACGAGCTGGGCCACCAGCCCCTCCACGTGGCGTCGCCGGCGGCGGCGCTGCGGGCCCGGGGCCACGACGTGGCCTGCCTCGACCTCGCGGTGCAGCCCTGGGACCCCGAGCTGGTCTCGGGGGCGGGGGCGGTGGCCTTCTCGGTGCCCATGCACACCGCCATGCGCCTGGCCCTGCGGGCCGCAGCCGCCGTGCGCCGGGACCGCCCGGGCCTGCCGATCTGCCTCTACGGCCTCTACGCCCCGGTCAGCCGGGACCTCACCGTGGGCGCCCTGGCCGACCGGGTCATCGCCGGCGAGTACGAGCCGGCCCTGGTCGAGTGGGTCGACGGGCTGGCCACCGAGCCCGCCGGCGCCACCGCCGCCCCCGACGCCCAGGTCGTCCATCTGGGCCGCAACCACTTCGAGGTCCCCGCCCGGGACCTGCTCCCCCCCCTCGAGCGCTACGCCCACCTGGCCCTCCACGGCGAGGAGCGGGTGGTGGGCTACGCCGAGGCCAGCCACGGCTGCGCCCACCGCTGCCGCCACTGCCCGGTGCCGGTCGTCTACGACGGGCGCCTGCGCATCGTCGGCGAGGACGTGGTGGTGGCCGACGTGGCCCAGCAGGTCGGCGCCGGCGCCCGCCACATCACCTTCGGCGACCCCGATTTCCTCAACGGGGTCCACCACTCCCTGCGGGTGGTCCGGGCCGTCCACCAGCGGTTCCCCCAGCTGACCTTCGACTGCACCACCAAGGTCGAGCTGATCCTCCGCCACGAGGGGATCTGGGCCGAGCTGGCCGAGCTGGGCTGCCTGTTCGTGGTCTCCGCCTTCGAGAGCGTCAACGACGAGATCCTCGCCCGCCTGGACAAGGGCCACACCCGGGCCGACGCCGCCCGGGCGGCGGCGCTGCTGCGGGAGCACGGGGTCGAGGTGCGGCCGTCGTTCCTGCCGTTCACGCCCTGGACCACCCTCGACGACCTGGTGGAGCTGGTCGACTTCGTGGCCGCCCACGACCTGGTCGGCAACGTCGACCCCGTGCAGTACACCATCCGACTGCTCCTGCCCGAGGGCTCGCTGCTGCTCGACCGGGCCGACCTGCGGCCCCACCTCGGGCCCTACGACCCCGAGCGGCTCACGTACACGTGGTCGGCGGCCGACCCCAGGGTCGACGAGCTCCAGGCCCGCCTGGCCACCCTGGTCGAGACGGGGGTGGCGTCGGGCGAGCCACCCGGCGCCACCTACCTGACGGTGAGCCGGGCGGTGCGGGAGGCGGTCGGCCTCGGTGCCGGGCCGGGGTCCGTCGGCGCCGGCTCGGTGGAGGGGAGGCCCCGGCTCACCGAGCCGTGGTTCTGTTGAGCGGAGCCCACCGAGGGCCAGTTCGGCCCTCTCCGGTAGGCAGGCCCCGCTCCCTCCCGCCGCCCTGATCAGCGCGGCGAGCTGTAGACGACGCTCGCCTCGCTCGCCGCCGGCCCCACGATCCGCCAGCCCCTCGCCGTGGGCTCGAGGCGGGAGGCGGAACGACGCCGCCACCAGGCGCTCACCTCCCGCGGCAGTGCCCGCCATGCACCTGGATCTTCCCGGAACCCTCCCAGCAGCGCCCGGTAGGCGTCGAGCAGGCCCTCGTGGGAAACGTAGTCGGGATGGGTGATCACCAGCGCCATGCCACCCCGGCCCCTCACATGGTCCGCCTTCTCCATCCACAGGCGCCCATCCGAGTGGCCGAGGATGACGAACAGCGTGTGGTCCTGGACCAGGGTGATCGGCAGCTCGACGGTGTCTCGGTTCAGGTACGGCAGCACGCTGCAGCACCCGCCCGACTGCGGCTCGAAGGGGTCGGTGTCGGGGTAGGAGGAGTCGTAGTCGAGCCGTGGCGACCTTCTTGGCTGGTGCCAGGAGGCCCGGACCGATCACCTGGTGGTACCCCTCGCTCCAGAAGCTCCGGATCACCTCGCCGGGGTCGTAGGGGAGGAACCGGCTGCCGTCGTCCCCGTGCCACTCCGAGGCCACGCGCCGGCCCCGAGGTGGCAGAGCCGTACCGGTGGGCACGGCAGCGAGAGGCCTACCGGAGCGTGGTCGATGGCCTGCTCCCCCCACGGGCCCTCGAGGCCAGATGGAGGAGGCGTCGGGCCCGTCCCTCCGCTGAACCGTCGCCACCGCCGTGACCTCGGGGTCATCGGGCACCATCCCCCGGGGCCGGCGTGGCTAGGGCTCCCTGTCGGGGGGCGCCCGGTGGTCCCACAGGCACAGCTCCGCCCCCCCGGGGTCGGCCGCCACCGCGCAGCGGTCGCCCAGGAGCATGGTGAGGCGGGTGGCGGGGTCGTACGCCGGCCAGGGCGGGAGCGCGGGGTGGCCGGGGCGGCCGTGGCGGGCGAAGCTGATCCAGGCGTCCTGCACGGCCCGGGCCAGGGTGGCGATCTCCTCGGTCAGGGGACCGGTGAAGAGCTGGACCTCGGGGCGGTCCACGGTGTTGAACACGAAGGGGATCTCGAGGGCGTGGCAGGAACCCATGCGGCCCCCGAAGGCGGCGCTGGCCCAGGTGAACAGGTAGAGGTAGGTCCGGGGCTGGTGGACCGCCTGCCGCTCGACCAGGCGAACGGCAGGCACCCGGAAGACCCAGTCGGAGAGCACCGCCGTCCACACCTCGCCGGCCCCCTTGCCGTCCCGGCCCCGCTGGTAGGTGGCCAGGGCCTGCTCGGCGGCGCCGGGCCCGAAGATCTCGGCCAGGCGGGCGGCGAGGCCGGCGTGGTCGATGTCGGCCAGAGCCGGCTCGAGGGCCACGAAGAGCCGCATCTCGTCCCGGTTGGTGCCGGCCAGCAGGTTGACGTCGCCGGCCTGGCCGGCGGCGACCGCCTCCAGCGGTTCGGCGGGCAGGACCGTGCCGTCCACCACCGGCTGGAAGGCCAGCCCGGCGATGCTGGCCCGTGCCGCCACCGAGCCCTGGGCCGCCAGCAGGTCGTCGGCGGGCACGTCCTGGAGCCGGTCCGCATCCCCGGGCCCCAGCCCCAGGGCGTCGAGCACCTGGCGGGCCACCGCGGTGGCCCGGTCACGGTCGTGGACGTTGCTGGCCGCCCCGCTCTGGACGATGGCCCGCCGGAACCGGCCTCGGGCGGCGGGCGCGCCCAGGAGGGCGCCGATGCTCATGGCCCCCGCCGACTCCCCGAACACGGTGACGTTGCCGGGGTCCCCGCCGAAGGCGGCGATGTTCTCCCCCACCCACGCCAGGGCGGCCAGCTGGTCGAGGAGGCCGGCGTTGCCGCTGCCGGCGTAGCCCTCGTCGCCCGAGAGGTCAGCCAGGTGGAGGAAGCCGAAGGCGCCCAAGCGGTAGTTGATCGACACCACCACCACGTCGCCCCGGCGGGCGAGGGAGGAGCCGTCGTACCACGGGCTGGAGCCGGAGCCGTTGAGGAAGGCGCCCCCGTGGATCCACACCAGCACCGGCCGGGGGCCTCCGTCGGGGCCCGGGGTCATGACGTCGAGGGCCAGGCAGTCCTCGCTGAGGGTGAGCCCGGTGGCCGGGGCCACCATCTGGTCGAGCGGGGACGGGAGCTGGACGGCGATGGGTGCGGGGCTCATGGCCGGGCGCACCCCGGTCCAGGGCTCCACCGGCACCGGCGGGCGGAACCGCCGGACGCCCACCGGAGCCTGGGCGTAGGGGATGCCCCTGAAGTGGCACACGCCGTCCTCGACGGTGCCCCGGAGGGCACCGCTGGTCGTCTCCACCGTCACCTCGGCCATGCCGCCATGGTGGCAGCCGGAGCGGTGGCCCCGCGCCCGGCGCCCCCGGCGCTGGCCGGCTCAGGTGGCCCCGCGGTACGCCTCCACCAGGCGCAGCCACACCTCGCTCATGGTGGGGAAGGCGGGCACGGCGTGGCGGAGGCGGCCGATGGTCACCTCGCCCACCACCGCCACGGTGGCGGCGTGGAGCAGCTCCCCCGCCCCCGGGCCCACGAAGGTGGCGCCCACCACGACCTGGCGGGCCCGGTCGACCACCAGCTGGGCGGTGCCCCCCACCCCCCGGCCGTGGAGGGCACCGGCGGCGGTGGCGCCCACGTCGTAGGAGACGGTGCGCACGTCCAGCCCGGCATCTGCGGCCTGGCGCTTCGTCAGGCCCACCGCCGCCACGTTGGGATCGGTGAAGGCCACCCGGGGAAGGGCCCGGTGGTCGGCCCAGGCGGTGATCTCCCCGCCGGCGATGACCTCGCCCACCACCCGGCCCTGGTACTTCCCCTGGTGGGTGAGGAGCGCCCGCCCGTTGACGTCGCCCACCGCGTACAGCCACCCCCCGGGCGCGTCCACCACCTCCAGGCGGTCGTCCACGGCGAGCACCCCGCCGGGTTCCAGCCCGACCGTCTCGAGCCCCAGGTCGGTGGTCACCGGCCGCCGTCCCACCGCCACCAGGAGCTCGTCAGCGACCAGCTCGGTGCCGTCGGCCAGGGCCAGGGTGACCGGCGCGGCGGGCCCCTCGCGGGCCGCCTTCACCGCCTGGGCCCCGACCACCACCGCGATCCCCTCGTCCCCGAACGCCGCCGCCAGCTCCTCCCCGACGAAGGGCTCCTCGTTGGGCAGGAGCCGGTCGGCCATCTCGACCACGGTCACCTCCTCCGAGCCCAGCCGCCGCCAGGCCTGGGCCATCTCCGCGCCCACCACGCCCCCGCCCAGGATCACCAGCCGGCGGGGCACCGCCTTGGCGGTGGTGACGGCCCGGCTGTCCCAGGCGGCGATGTCGGCCAGGCCCTCCACCGGCGGCACCGCCGCCGTCGAGCCGGTGGCCACCACCACCGCCCGCCGGGCCACCAGGGTGGCGGTGCCGCCGGAGCCCTCGACCTCGACGGTCCGCTCGCCGGTGATGCGCCCGTGGCCGCGGAGCAGGTCGATCCCCGCACCGGCCACCCAGTCGGCCTGGGCCTGGTCGTCCCAGTGGCTGGCGAAGCCGTCACGGGACGCCAGGACCTCGTCGACGTCGAGGGAGCCGACGACCGCAGCGGCGGCGCCGGGGACCCGCCGGGCCGCCGCCACCGCCTCGCCCGGTCGCAGCAGCGCCTTGCTGGGCATGCACGCCCAGTACGAGCACTCGCCCCCTACCAGGTCCCGCTCGACCAGCGCCACCGAGAGGCCACCGCGGTGGGCGTAGTCGGCGGCGTTCTCCCCCGCCGATCCCCCGCCGATGACGATGACGTCGTAGTCCTGGCCCATGGGGCCTCCTCGCTCTCCAAAGCCTCGTGGCGGTCGTCCCTGGTCCCAACCCCGGCCCGGCCGACGATCCTTCCCTACCCCGAGGGTGGGAAGCCCCCCAGCGCCACTTTGTGTGCGCCCGATCCGAGCAGGGACGGGTGGACCGCGCGCTAACCAGCGGTGGCGCGGCGGCGCGGGTGGCGGGTCACGGCAGCACCAGGTGGAGGTCGCCGAACTCGTGCCAGCGGTGGCGGTGGACCAGGGCGGCGGCGTAGCTGCGCTCTAGCGTCACTCGCCCCGCGACCGCCTCCACCAGCTGGAGGTGCGAGGCCGCCGGCTCGTGCCAACCGGTGAGGAGGCCGTCCACGGCGCGGGGTGGCCGGTCCGGGGAGATGACCAGGTCACTCCAGCCCTCGCCGGGGTGGACCTCGCCGCCAGCACCCGCCACCGTCTCGAGGGCCCGGGTGGTCGTGGTGCCGACCGCGATGACCCGGTGGCCTCCGGCCCGGGCGGCGTTCACCAGCGCCGCCGACGTGGCCGGGACCCGGTACCGTTCCGGGGCAGGTGGCTCACCGGTCTCGGGTGACGACAGCCCGGCGTGGAGCACGATCGGCGCGAAGACCACGCCCGCGGCCACCAGCGTGGTCACCAGGTCGGGGGTGAAGGCCCGAGCGGCGGAGGGCATCTCGGCGCTGCCCGGATCGGCGGCGAAGACGGTCTGGTAGGCCGACAGCGGCCACGACGTGTCCCCACACCCGTAGCGGACGGGCCGGCCCTACTCGGCCAGGTACGCGGGCACGGGGGTGGGGAAGCGGAGGGTGGCCAGCCAGAGGCGGACCCCAGCCCGGGTGGCGGACGCCGCGGTCCCGGCGGGGAACGGCACCAGCAGCTCGGCCCGGCCGCCACCTGCCAGCGCCACGGCCGCACCCGGCTGCCCCTCGAGGAACGGCCGGCTCCCGGCGCCACAGGGGCGGCGCAGCTCGACCAGCCACAGCCCGCCCGGCAGCTCCGTCGAGAGGTGGAGGACCAGACCCTCCCCGGAGGGGACGGCGGCGGGGAGGGTGGCCGAGGTGTTGACCACCAGCACGTCGCCGGGCCGGAGGAAGCGGGGCAGGTCGGCGAAGACGGTGTCGACCAGGGTCTCGTCGGACCTCGAGGCGACCAGCAGGCGGGCCTGGTCGCGTCGGCGGCCGGTGGACTCTATCGGGGCGGTGGCGATCAGCTCGTCCGGCACCTCGAAGGCGAGCGGCGCGCCCGTGGGGCTGGCCAGGGTGGTCACGGCGCCGCCACCGAGCTCGGGGCCCGGGCCCGGAAGCGGCCGCTGGGAAGCTCGCCCTCGATGAGGGCGAGCAGCCCCGGTACGCTGGTCTCGGGCGGGGGCCGGTCGGAGATGTCCTCGCCGGGGAAGGCCTCCTGGTGCATGCGGGTCCTCATGTCACCGGGGTCGACCCGGTAGACCCGCAGCTCGGGGTGCTCGACGGCCAGCACCGCCGCCGCCTGCTCGAGGGCGGCCTTGGAGGATCCGTAGCCGCCCCAGCCCTGGTAGGCCTCCACCGCGGCGTCGGAGGTGACGAAGATCAGGCAGGCGCCGGGCCCGAGCAGCGGACGCGCCAGCTGGGTGATCCGCACCGGCGCCAGCACGTTGACGGCGTAGACGTCCTCGAGCGCCGTCAGCGGGTAGTCGAGCAGCCGGGGCTGGGGGCTGGGGCCGAGGACGCTGGCGTTGTGCACGACCAGGTCGAGGCGCCCCCACTCCCCCGCCGCCTGCACGAGGGCCCGACGGTGAGCCTCGTCGGCCACGTCGCCGGGCACGACCCGCACGACCGTCCGCTCGCCCAGCTCGGAGGCCGCCGCCACCAGGGCGGACGGCTCCCTGGCGTCGATCACCAGGCGCCACCCGCCGGTGGCCAGGCTACGGGCCAGGGCCAGGCCCAGGCCCCGGGAGGCGCCGGTGATGAGGGCGGTCCGCTTCGGTTCCATGCCTGCCAACGGTAGGGACCGCCCTCGGTGGCCACATCGGCTCCAGGTCGGATCCTGCCCCGGTCGGAGGTCCTAGGTATCCCCGACCCCTCGTCCCTGCTGGTCCGGGGGGCGGCGTCGGGATCATCCCTGAGGGAGGCCCGTGAGGGCCGGTCCATCGAGGTCGGGCCCTTGCCCACATCGGTGGGAGCCGCGGTTGGGCTTGCCGTGCGGGCGAGCCGCCTCGGCCCGCTGTCGTGCGATCGTCTCGGAGTCGAGTCAGCCCCTGCGGTACAGGCGCGTCGTCAGCGGCGCGAACACGATGGTCAGGGCCGCCGCCACCGCCAGTACGGCGCCGAGGTCGCCGGCATCGGCGTTCCCCTCCATCAACCCCCGTGAAGCGGTGGCCAGGATGGAGATCGGGTTGACGTCGACGAAGGCCTCGAGCCCCGCCGGCAGCGTGTCGGGGTCGACGAAGACGTTGGAGAGGAACGTGAGAGGGAAGATCGCCATGAAGCCCGCGTTCATCACTGCGCTCGGCGAGCGCATCAGCAGCCCGATCGTCGTGAAGACCCAGGAGAGGCCGAAGGCGAAGGTCACCACCAGAGCCAGGGCCGCGAGCGCACCGCCGACGCCGGCACCCGGGCGGTAGCCGAGGATCACGCCGAGAAGGATGATCACGCTGCCGGAGAGCAGGTAGCGCACGCTGTCGCCGAGCAGTGATCCCACGAGGGGAGCCGGCCGCCAGATGGGCAGCGAGCGGAAGCGGTCGACGACGCCCTTGGTCAGGTCGGTGTTGAGCGCGACCCCGGAATAGACGGTGGTGAACAGCACGGACATCACCAGGATCCCGGGGAGGATGTAGTCCAGGTACTCGCCTGCCGAGCCGGCGATCGCGCCACCGAACAGGTAGGTGAACATCAGGACGAACATCACCGGGGTGATGGTCGCGTCCAGGAGCTGCTCAGGGACGTGCTTCACCTTGAGCATCCCTCGCCAGCCGAAGGTGAGCGCAGCCGAGAGCGCCCCGGCCTTGGCCGGGCGTGGGGTCGAGGAGATCGCCCTACGTACCGCGGCCTCGTCGGCGGCGGGCGCGACGGCGACCTGGCTCGTCACGTTGGCGCTCATGCTGGTTGCTCCTCCTCGATGGGGTCGGTGTCCTCGGCCGGAAGTTCTTGCGCCGGGTGGCCGGTCAGGGCCAGGAAGACCTCGTCGAGGCTCGGCTGGCCGAGTGAGAAGTCGGCGATCCGCACGCCGGAGCGAGCCAGCTCGGCGAGCGCCCCGGCGCCGAGATCGGCATCGGAGCACGCGACCGAGAGGGCGGCGCGGTCAGGCTCCAGGGTGACGGCGCCGAGCTCGCGATTCAGCACCTGCTCGGCCTCGGGTCGCTGCTCGGGGTCGAGCAGACGCACGTGCAGGGCGCCGGAGCCCACCGAGGCCTTGAGCTGGCCGGGCGTTCCCTCGGCGATCACCTTGCCGTTGTCGATGACGGCGATCCCTTCGGCGAGCTGGTCCGCCTCCCCCAGGTACTGGGTGCAGAGCAAGATCGTGGTCCCCTCCGCGACCAGCGCCCGGATGATGTCCCAGACCTGGCTGCGAGAGCGCGGGTCGAGTCCGGTCGTCGGCTCGTCGAGGAACATCAGCTCCGGGGTGACCACGATGCTCGCAGCGATGTCGAGCCTGCGCCGCATCCGGCCCGAGTAGTTCTTGACGAGCCGGCTGGCGGCGGTGGAGAGCCCGAAGGCCTCGAGCAGCTCGGCGGCTCGGTCCTTGGCCACCGGCCGCTTCAGCCCCAGCAGGCGGCCCAGCAGGATCAGGTTCTCGCGACCGGTGAGGTCCTCGTCCACCGAGGCGAGCTGACCGGTGAGGCTGACGGCGCCGCGCACGGCGTCGGCCTCCTCCACGATGTCGTGTCCAAGGACGCGCGCCGTGCCCGCATCCGGGCGGGTCAGCGTCGCCAGCACGCGGATCGTCGTCGTCTTGCCGGCGCCGTTGGGGCCGAGCACGCCGTAGACAGCGCCGCTGCGCACGGCCAGGTCCACCCCGTCGACGGCACGGGTCTCGCCGAAGGACTTGACCAGGCCGGTGGCCTCGATCGCGAGAGCTGCTTGCGTGGTCATCTGGCTCCTCGGGTGTCGGGATCGGTGGTCCTGTCGGTCTGCACGGCGTAGACGCCGACGCCGGCGTTGTGCACGCCCAGCTCGGGGCGCCCCGAGCATCGGGCCCCCGACCCGTCTGTGTGCGATCCACGCCGACCGAGCCGGTCGACTGCACGGAAACCGGCCGGGACCGCCTCGATCGCCGGTTGTGCCACCCTGCCTCCTCGTCGCTCCGAGACAGCTCAACAACGACCCGGCCCGGTTCCATGCCCGCCGGCGGTGGGCAGCGCCCCTCGGTGGGCATGTTTCGGCTCCAGGTCGGACCTGGTCCCGGTCGGAGGTCCTAGGTCTTTGGATCGGCGAGGCCGTGGTGGACCGCGAACAGGGCCGCCTGGGTGCGGTCGGCCAGGCGCAGCTTGGCCAGGATGCTGCCGACGTGGGTCTTGACCGTCTTCTCGGAGACGAACAGCTCGGCGGCCAACTGCCGGTTCGACAGGCCCCGGCTGAGCAGGCGCAGCACCTCCACCTCCCGGGGGGTGAGCTGGTCGAGGCCGCCCGCCCGCCCCCCGTGGGCGACGTCGGCCATCACCGCCCGCGTCACCTGGGGATCGAGCAGCCCGCCCCCGCCGTGCACGGTGCGGATGGCCGCCTCCAGGTCGGCTGGGGCCACGTCCTTCAGCAGGTAGCCGGCGGCGCCGGCCCGGACCGCCGGCAGCACCTGGTCGTCCCCGGCGAAGCTGGTGAGGACCAGAACCTTCGGTGGCTCGGCGCCGGCCTGGATGCGGCGGATGGCCTCGATCCCGCCGATGCCCGGCATCACCAGGTCGAGGAGCACCACATCGGGCCGCAGCCGGTCGGCCTGGGCCACGACGGTGGCCCCGTCACCCGCCTCGCCCACCACCTCGATGCCCGGCCGCGACGACAGGAACGAGCGCAGTCCCTGGCGCACCACCGGGTGGTCGTCGGCGATCAGGACCCGGATCGGCACGGCCTCAGCCAAGGGGGACCTCCGCCCGCACGGTGGCGCCGGCTCCGGGCGTCGACTCGACCCCGAGCACACCGCCGAGCGCCTGGGCGCGCTCCCGCATGGACGTAAGCCCCAGCCGGCGGCCGCTGATGGCCCGGGCCGAGGGGTCGAAGCCCACGCCGTCGTCACGAACCACCACCGAGGCGGTCGCCGGGCCCGCCTCGATCGAGACCGTGACCGACTGGGCCGAGGCGTGGCGCACCACGTTGGTCAGCGCCTCCTGGATGATCCGGAACAACGCCGGCTCCACCGCGGCCGGGAGCCTGTCCTCGCCCCTGGCCTCGAGGACGACCTCGAGCCCGTACGCCCGTCCCAGGACCTCGACGTGCTTGCGAACCGACGCCACCAGCCCGTCGGCGTCGAGGGAGGGTGGGCGCAGCTCGAAGACCAGGGTCCGCAGCTCGGCCAGGGCCGACGAGACCAGCTCCTCGGCCCGGGCCATCTCCGACTCGGCTCGCCCCAGGTCGTTGCGCACCAGGGCAGCCGCCGTCTGGAGACGGAGCCTGAGGCTGAACAAGGTCTGGGCCATGGCGTCGTGGAGCTCCCGAGCCAGCCGGTCCCGCTCGCCGATGATGCTGAGCTCCCGGCTCCGCTCGTACAGATGGGCGTGGTCGATCAGCACCGCGGCGTGGGCGGCGAGGACCCCGACCAGCTCCTCGTCGGCCTCGTCGAAGGCCCGCTCCCCCTCCTTGTCGGTGAGGTAGAAGGCGCCGATCACGTCCCCCTTGAAGACGATCGGCACCCCGAGGAACGACCGCATGGCGGGGTGGGCGTGGGGCCACCACGAGTAGCGGGGGTCGGTGGTGATGTCGTCGGTGCGGTAGGGGGTGAGGTCGGCCAGCATGGCACCGAGCAGCCCATGGGTGCGGGGCAGCGGGCCGATGGCCTCGATCTGCTCGTCGGTCATCCCCGCGGTGATGAACCGGGCGAAGCCGGTTCCCTCGTCGTCGGGCACCCCCAGGGCGGCGTAGCGGGCGTCCACCAGGTGGCGGGCCGCGTGCACCAGCCGTTGGAGGACCGCGTCCAACGAGAGGTCGCCGGCGATGCCCAGCACGGCGTCGCTCACGGCGGCGAGCGCCACCCCCCCACCACCGAGGCGGTCGCCCACGAGTCGACCTGCGTCGATCACCCAGCCATCATCGCAGCCATCCCGTGGGCCGGCGTGCGTCGCCGGTGTGGCGCCGCCGTCCTGTCCCCCCGGTTCCCTGAGTCAGTGCCGCCTCCTGTTGCGGCGCTAGAGTGGCGGGGACGAGGAGGTCAGTGGGACTTGCTCGCAGTGAAGAGAAGAGAAGAGAACAACGATGGCAACTGGAACCGTGAAGTTCTTCAACGCAGAGAAGGGCTTCGGCTTCATCTCTCGTGAGCAGGGCGATGACGTCTTCGTCCACTATTCCAACATCCAGGGGAGCGGTTACCGCTCGCTCGAGGAGGGCCAGCACGTCGAGTTCGACGTGGCCCCGGGTCGCAAAGGTGAGGAGGCCCAGAACGTCCGGCCGATCTGAGCCCTGAGCACCACCCGTGCAGCCGCCGGCAGCCATGCCGGCGGCTGCGTCATTCCAGCAGCGCGGTCGGGACCGCCGGTGCCCCGGCAGCCGATCCGGGGCCCTGGCCCTGCCGCCCCCGCCCGCGCGGAAGGAGATCCGATCCAATGGGCAGCCACCGATCCAGCTTCGCCAAGCTCCAACGAGATCGAGCCAAGAAGGCCAAGGCGGCCGCCAAGCGGGAGCAGCGCCAGGAACGGGCTGATCCGGACGCCGCCACGCCCGAAGACCCCGGGCGGCGGCTCGACGCGCCTGCGAGGCGCGAGAGCCACGAGCTGACGGCCGCCGAGCTGCTCCGGCGCATCGAGGCTGTCCACCAGCGGTTCGAGGCCGGGACGATGAGCTACGAGGACTTCGAGGCGCAGAAAGCCGAGTTGCTGGCCCGCCTTCCGGTCGACTGAGGGTGCCTTGGGCGCCGGTCAGTTGATCCAGCCGTACACGAGGGCGAGGACGACCCCGTAGACGGCATGACCGATGAGGATGCCCGCCGGGGTCATGGAACCCCAGCCCTTGCCCAGCACGCCGGGTGCGGACAGGTGCACCTCCCCCCGGGAATCGGTGGCCACCGTGGCGCGCTCGGCGGGCGTGCCGGCGCCGACCAGGTCGTGCTCCATCCTCGGGTGCATGAGTGGCATCATCGGCATGAAAACGAGCCCGACGATCGCGCCGTGGGCCAGCCCTATCGCCACGCCGACCAGCCAGCTGGCGGAGTCGAAGGCGTCGAACAGGAGGCCGTAGACGATGCCGAACACCACGGTGCCCATCATCAGGTAGTGCACGACCGAGCCGATCGCCGTGGCTCGGCGACGGTCGCCGGTCATCATCGCTCCCGTGACGAGCGCCATGGGTGGCATGTCGGTCACCTTCGCCGATGCCGCCATCGTCATCATCGCCGACATCACCACCGTGCCGACGAACCCGGCGACCAAGGCGGCGATCAGGTTGAAGTCCTCCATCGTCGATCCCCTCCTCGAGCATGCGTCACCGGGGGAACCCGGGAAGCCTCCTCGCCCATTCCCTGACGGGCGGAGCAGCAGGGGCGGAGCCGCCCGCCCTGCACGAATGGGCGCGATCCGACCGCTCCACGCCAGGCCCGACGCGCTGAGACCCCCAGGCGGCGACCGGGTGAGCTCAGCCGCGCCCGGCCAGGGCGCGGAGCTGGGCGACCAGCTGGTGCGACGACACCAGGTCGGCGTACTTCTGGCCCATGTCGAACAGGGACAGGGCGTGTGACGCCTGCCCACGGTCGAAGGTGCAGTCGGTGACCACCTGCACGGCGAAGCCGTGCGAGAAGGCGTCGACGACGGTCGCCCGCACGCACCCGCTCGTCGTGGCGCCGCAGCAGAGCACCGTGTCGGTCCCCCACGCCACGAGGTACTGCAGGAGCGGCGTGCCGAAGAAGGCGCTCGGCCTGGTCTTCACGACGACGACGTCGTCACCGACGGGGGACACCGGGTACGGGATCTCCGAGAGCCGCCGGCCGTGCTCGGCGCGGCGGCGGCCGAGCCGGGAGCTCTTCCGCCCCCAGGCCACCTGCTCGAGGAACGGGTGGGCGGGGTCGTTGGTGGTGTAGACGACGGGGACTCCGGCGGTGCGGGCGGCGTCGAGCAGCGGCGACAGGTTGGCCATGGCGTCCCACGCCTCCTCGCCGCAGCTGTTGGGGAACCGCTGGATGGACTCCAGCACCGGTCGTGGCCGGTCGCCGACGAAGTCGACGTTGACGTCGACGACCAGGACCACGGGGCGGCTGCCGAGCCGGCCCCGGGCCCCGTAGCCCGACGCCGCGAACACCTTCCGGTCACGCTCGGTGAGGAAGCTCGACCACGGCTCGCTCTCGGGCACGGTCACAGCTCCACTCCCCTCTCCCAGAAGGCGAAGACGCGCGTGGCCACGACCGTGAGCCGGTCGAGCACGAACCCGATGGCGCCCAGCACGAGGACGACGGCCAGGGCTCCCTCCGGCTCGAAGCGCGTGCCGGCGGAGCGGATGAGGAAGCCCAGGCCGAGGCTCTCGCCGATGAGCTCGGTCACGACCATGACGACGAGCATGATGGGCAGGGCGATGCGTATGCCGGCGAGGATCGACGGCAGGGAGGCCCGCAGCACGACGGAGCGGATGACGCGCGCCCTCGACGCCCCGGCGTTCATGACCGCCCACATCTGGGTCTTGTCCACCGAGCGCGCCCCGGAGTAGGTGTTGTAGGCGATGGGATAGACGGTCTCGAGGGCGACCAGGGCGATCTTGGATCCCGCCCCGAGGCCGAGCCACAGGATGAAGATGGGGTAGAGGGCGAGCTTGGGGATCGGGTAGGTGGCGGCCAGCAGGGGCTCCACCGCCGCCTCGATCAGGCGGCTGCGGGCCATCCCGATGCCCAGCGTGATCCCACCGACGACGGCGATCCCGAACCCGACGAACCCGCGCAGCAGCGTCACCTGGGCGTGGCGCCAGATCAGGCCCGACCGGATGTCCTCCACCAGGCGCTCGACGATCGTCCCGACGGTGGGCATCAGCGGGGACGAGGCCCGCCGGGCGAGGACCTCCCACACGACGAAGGCCGCGATCACGACGAGCGTGCGACGCAGCCGACGGTTCGCCAGCGGCGGCCTGGGCATCGCCCCGCCCCTGCGCTGGGCGGCGCTAGCCACGGCCCACCGCCTCGATCGCCTGCCCACGCGTCAGCCAGCCGCCGGCGAGCAGGAGAACCCGGTCGGCGAGGAACCCGAGCAGCCCGAGGAGGGCGATGGCCGCGTACATCAGGTCGTAGCGGACGTTGAGGTAGCCCTCGAACACGAAGAAGCCGAGCCCCTCGCGCGACGCGATCGCCTCGGTCGAGAACAGCAGCACGAAAGAGAGCGCCAGGCTGATCCGAACGCCGACCAGCACCCGGGGGAGGGCGGCGGGCAGGATTACGGCGAAGAACGTGCGCACCGCCGAGGCCCCCAGGTTGGCGGCCACCCAGACGAGCTGGCGGTCGATGGCGCGAGTCCCGCTGAGCGAGTTCACGAACGCCGGGTAGAAGCAGGCCAGGGCGATGGTGAGGATGCGGGCCCGGTCGCTGAACCCCAGCCACACCGCGAACACCGGGAAGAGGGCGATCTTCGGCAACGGGTAGGTCAGGGAGACGATCGGGTCGGCGATGTCCTCCGCCACCCGCCTGACGCCGGCGAGGAGGCCGACGAGCACGCCGAGCCCGGCTCCGATCGAGAAGCCCATCCCGAGCCGCTGCAGGCTCGAGACCGTCGCCGGGCCGAGCGTCCCGTCGCCCAGGTGCTCGATCACCGCCACCACGATCTGGGCGGGCGCCAGCACGTAGGCGGGAAGGCGTCCCAGCTCCCCCAGCAGCTGCCACGCCAGGGTGACGAGCGACACGAACGCGAGCGTCGTGGGCCAGCGACGGTCCAGCATCCACTCCCCGACGCGACGTGCCGGCCCGACGGTGGCCGCGTCGGGGCGGGCGGCGGGGGACGCCTCGGCCGTGACGCTCACGGCGAGGGCGCGGTGGTCTGGGCGGCGACGTCCCGGGCGGGCGGGGCCGATCGGCTGTCACCGGCGGCGTCAGGACGGAGGAGATCCCAGAACAGGCCGTGGTACCCGATGAACTCGGGTCGCTTCTTCACCTCGTTGGTCCGGGGCCGGGGCAGCTCGATCTCGACGACCTCGGCGATCCGGCCCGGGCGCGGGCTCATCACCGCCACGCGGTCGCCGAGGAAGATCGCCTCGTAGATGTCGTGGGTGATGAACACCACCGTCACCGCCGACTCCTGCCAGATCCGGTTTAGCTCCTCCTGCATGACCTCGCGGGTCTGGGCGTCGAGCGCCCCGAAGGGCTCGTCCATGAGCAGGACCTGAGGCTCCAGCGCCAGGGTGCGGGCGAGGGCGGCGCGCTGGCGCATGCCGCCCGACAGCTCGCCGGGGTAGGCGTCGGCGAACGCCTCGAGGCCGACGAGCCGCAGCAGGTCGGCGGCCCGCTCACGGGCCTCCCGCCTGGGCGTCCTGGCCACCTCGTAGGACCAGGCGACGTTGCCCAGGACCGACTTCCACGGGAGCAAGGTGGCCTGCTGGAACACCATCCCCCGGTCGCGGCCCGGCTTGTGGACCGGACGACCGTGGAGGAGGACCTCCCCCGAGGTGGCCGACTCGAAGCCGCCGATGATGTGCAGGAGCGTGCTCTTGCCGCAGCCGCTGGGGCCGAGGACGGTGAGGAGCTCGCCGTCCTCGACCGTCAGCGTCAGGTCGCGGAGGGCCTCGACGACGAGGGCTCCCCTCGAGAACCGCTTGTCGAGGTTCCGGATCTCCAATGCAGGTTGCACGATGGGTCCCCTCGTCGCCGCCGGCCGGACCGAAGCCCCGATCGGCTCAACCCCCCTCCGCCGGGGCGAAGTCGACCGCCACCATCTCCTCGGCGGCGACACGCTGGTCCTCGTCGAGGACGCCGAACTCGATCATCGAGTCGACCAGGCGGTCGAGCCCCTCGACGTCGACGACGCCGCCGTCGGGATGGAGCCAGTCGCCGGCCCGAGTGTAGATCTCGACCGGGGTGCGGACCCACTCACCCTCTGCCAGGACCTTCTTGGCCTCGTCGGTGTTCGCCTCGTACCAGTCGGTCGCGGTCTGGAAGTCCTCGATCCAGGCGCAGACCACCTCCGGGTTCTCCTCCCGGAACCCGTTGTCGAACGCGAACAGGATCAGCTCCTGGTCGAAGCCGGGGCCGTCGAGCGAGTCGAAGACGTCGACCACGCCGCCGCCCTGGTGGGCCATGGTGTAGAAGGGCTCGACCATCACCGCGGCGTCGATCTGGCCGTTGCGGAGCGCCTCTCCCTGGGCCGGGAACGGCAGCACCACGTACTCGACGTCCCTCTCCGGATCGAGCCCGGCGGCGGCGACGCCCGACTTGGCCCAGTACTCCGTGGCGGAGCCGATGTCCACGATCCCGATCTTCTTGCCAGACAGGTCGCCGGCGTCGCTGATGCCGCTGTCCTCGAGGGCCAGGAACGTGGTCCGGAAGCCCTCGGCCGACTCCCGGGTGACCGTCACGACCGCCTTCACGCCGATCCTCTGGGCGACGGCCCTCACCAGGGTCGGCGCCGACACGGTGAGGGCGTCGAGCTCTCCGGCCTGGTAGGCCACGAAGCGCTCCTCGTTGCCCCGGAAGGCGCTGGGCTCCAGCTCGTACCAGGTGCCCTGGTGCTCGGTGATCTCCGGCTCGGCCGCCATGAGCCAGACCTGCTCCTCGGCGGCGGCGCCGTGCCCGAAGCGGATCGTGGTGGGCCGGTCAGGTGCCCGGCTGAGGTCGACGTCCTCGCACCGGGCGCGGTCGGCGGCCTGCTCGCCGGCGCCGTCGCCGACCCCGCGCTGCGGGGTCCCGCCGTCGCCGCAGGCGGCGGCGACGTCGGCGATGACGAACAGGGCTGCCGGCACCTTCAGGGCTCGCGGCATCATGCCTACCGTGGCTGGTGGTGGCTCAGGTGGAGCGCGCCGGTGGTCATGGCTGGTACCCCGGGTCGGGCGTCCCCGCCATGGCGACGCGGGCCTCGGGCCGGGGCGGTCCGCTGGTCCCCCAGCGGTCCATCAGGTCGGGCCGCCTCTCCCACACCTTGGGCTCCCACGAGCCCTCGTCGATGCGGAGGACCTCGGAGGTGTACTCGCACACGGACCCCCCCGGGTCCTGGAAGTAGGCGAAGACGTTGTTGCCCGGCCCGTGGCGACCCGGGCCCCACAGCAGGTCGTGCCCGGCCGCCTTGAGGCGCCCGATCCCCCGCATCACCTGGTCGATGTCGGCCATCTCGTAGGCCACGTGGTTGAGCGCCGCCCACTCCGCCTGGTTGAACGCGATGCAGTGGTGCTCGTCATCGCAGCGGAGGAAGACCATCTGGTGCTCCGACCAGTCCGAGACCCGGAACCCCAGCACGGTCGTGTAGAGGTCGTGGGCCCGGTCGATGTCGGGGGTGTTGAGGACGACGTGGCTGACCTTGAGCGGCCGGTCGGGCCCGGCCAGGGGGGCGTGGGTGGCGACGCCGGCGCTCAGCTCGATGACGCGCCCGTCGGGGTCGACGAAGCGGAACCCCACGCCGCCCCCCGGCCGGCCCAGCGGCCGGGGCGGGCCCAGCACCCGGACGCCTGCCTGGCCCAGCTGGCGGTGGGCCCCCACCAGCTCCCCCTCGTCGGCCACCGCCAGCGCCAGGTGATCGATGCGCCGCTCGCTCCCGGGGTGGAGCTCGAGCTGGTGGTGCTCGGGAGCCCCCGTGCGGAGGAAGTGGGCGCCGCCTTCGAGGCCGACGGACACCAGTCCCCACACCTTCTGGTAGAACCCGGCTGTGGCCCCGATCCCGGGGGTGCGGACGGCGACGTGGCGGAAGTGTGTGATCCTCAAGCGTCACCTCCTTCGGCGAAAATATCTTAGCCGCAAGTTTCCTTTGTGCAAGACTCTTGGACCATGACAGATCGACGGGGCGCCGGGGCGCCCGCTGACCGGGGAGGACAGGTGGGGACGGGGGACCACGTCGACTCCATCCTCGAGGAGTGGCGCCACCAGCGCCCCGACCTCGACCCGTCGCCGATGGGCATCTTCGGGCGCATCACCCGGGTGTTCGGCCTGGCTCACCGCCGGCTGGAGCTGCTGCTGGCCCGGTACGACCTCACGCCGGCTGCGTTCGACGTGCTGGCCAACCTTCGCCGGGCCGGACCACCCTACCGGCGGACGCCGTCCGAGCTGGCCAGCTCCTCGATGCTCACGTCGGGGGGGATGACCGGCCGGCTCGACAGGCTCGAGCAGCAGGGGCTCATCGACCGGGTGCCGGCCCCCAACGACCGGCGGGTGATGTACGCGCAGCTGACGGCGGAGGGCCTGGAGCTCATCGACGGGGTGGTGAGCGCCCACCTCGGACAGGAGGAGGAGATGCTCGCCGCCCTGTCGGGCCGCCAGCGCCAGGGGCTGGCGTCGGCGCTCGCCGCGCTCGAGGCCTCCATCGCGGCCCTGGACGAGCCGTAGCCCCCCGGCTCCCTCAGAGCGCGACGGGGTCGACCAGCACCTCGGGGGCGAACAGCTCCTCGGCCGCGACCACCCGGGGCGACAGCCCCTGCTCGTAGGAGTACCGGCAGGCCGCCTCGATCACCTGGCGGTTCCGCGGCACGCCGTAGGGGAAGGCGTCACCACCGAACAGCTCGTCCACCTCCTGGAGGAAGGCCTCCAGCCACGGGAGCCCCACCGCCAGGCCGGCCACCGACCGGAGCCGTCGCTGCCCGGCGAGCTTGGCGGCGCTGAAGCCCTGGAGGAGCGAGGCCGCCAGCCACCGGTCGGCCTCGTACACGTCGCGCCGGAGCACGACGAGGTGCATTATCGGGAAGAGCCCCGTCCGCTCGTAGTACTCGCGCTCCACCCGGCGGTGGTCGGGGAAGAGCCGCCGCACCGGCGAGCCGGCGGAGCCGAAGGCCCGGGGCGGCTGCACGGTGACCAGCGCGTCGAGGTCGCCCGATGCGAGCATCCCCTCCAGCGTGCGGTCGGGGGGGATCCGCCCGACCCGCACGTCGGGGGGCAGCTCCACAGGGAAGCGCTCTTGGAACCCGGGCTCGAGCAGGCCTCCCTCCCACCACCGCACGTCGGCCGGGGCCACGCCGTGGTCGTGGTGGAGGAAGGCCCGGACCCAGAGCGCCGCCGTCATCTGGTACTCGACGACACCGACGTGGCGACCGACGAGGTCGTCGGGCCGGGAGACGCCGCTGGCGGCGTTGACGTACACCTGGCTGTGTCGGAAGTTGCGGGAGATGAAGACGGGGATGCCCACGAAGCGGTCGTCGCCCCGGGCGACGAGCATCACGAACGTCGACAACGACATCTCTGACGACGGGAACTCGGCGCCCCGGGACTGGCGGCGGAACAGGTCGCCCGGGGAGCGGAAGGCGACGTAGTTGAGGTCGACGCCGGGGATCTCGACCGCCCCGCTCTCCAGCGGCTGGCTCCGGTCCAGGTAGGAGAGGCCGGCATAGGTGAGCTGGAGGCGTGACATCGGTCTCCCCGTCACCGATCGGGCTCGGTGCGGTCGCGGCGCTCGGGGTCCTCGCCCACCCGGCTCTCGGCGGCGGCGCCGGCGGCGGCCCCGGCAGCGGACGTCTGACAAGGAGAAAAGCGAGGAAATGTCAGGCAACAGCATCACCATCGTGGGGAACGTCACCCGGGACCCTGAACTCCGCTTCACGCCCAACGGGCAGGCCCAGGCCCGCCTCGGCGTGGCCGTGAACCGGCGCTGGCAGGACCGCAGCAGCGGCGAGTGGCAGGAGAAGACCAGCTTCTTCGACGTCGTGTGCTGGCAGGACATGGCTGAGAACGCGGCGTCGTCGCTCAAGAAGGGGGCCCGGGTCATCGTCACCGGGCGCCTGGAGCAGCGCAGCTACGAGACCAAGGAAGGCGACAACACGGTCAAGCGCAGCGTCGTCGAGATCATCGCCGACGAGGTGGGGCCCAGCCTGCGGTGGGCCACGGCCCAGGTGGAGAAGACCCAGCGGCGCGAGGCCGGCTCAGGCGGCCCCGGCGGCGGCGACGGAGGAGGGGGCGGCTACGGCCGCCCCGCCCAGAACGAGCCGGCGCCGGCCGCCTACGACGATTTCGGCGACGAGCCGTTCTAGGAGCCTGCAG
>JBOGHU010000126.1:0-12771 GCA_050742255.1 Acidimicrobiales bacterium | reverse complement strand
GTTCGCGGCTGCGGGAATCGCGATCGCGGCCGGACTCCGCGTCGAGCTGATCGGCAACGACGCGCTCGGCGTCGCGATCGCGCTCGTCTGGCTCGTCGGCATCACAAACGCGTTCAACCTGCTCGACAACATGGACGGCCTCGCGGCGACGCTCGCGACGATCGCGTGCGTCTACTTCGCGATCGACGCGGCCACCGTGCACGAGAACGACCTCGTGCTCGTGCTCGCCCTCTCGCTCGCCTTCGCGTGCCTGGGCTTCCTCCCGTTCAACGTCCGCCCCGGCCGGCCCGCGGCGATCTTCATGGGCGACTCAGGCAGCCAGGTGCTCGGCTTCGCCCTCGCCGCGCTCGGCCTCTACGCGAGCTGGAACGTCGCCGGGACGACGGTGGCGACGCTCCTGCTGCCGATCCTCGTCCTCGGCGTCCCGATCCTCGACACGGCCTTCGCCGTCTTCCGCCGGACCGTGCGGCGTCGCTCGTTCGCCGTCGCCGACAAGGACCACCTGCACCACCGCCTGATGCGCCTGGGCCACGGGCAGCGGCGCTCGGTGCTCATCCTGTGGGCGTGGACGGCCATACTGTCGGGGTTGGTGCTCTACCCCGTCTACACCGACCAGGGCAACGGGCTGGTGCCCTTCGGCGTGGCCGCCCTGGGCGTGGTGCTCTACACCGTGCTGCACCCCCAGGTGCGCCGCCGGCGGGTCGATCGGGCGGAGCAGCTCCAACTGGACCTGTCCGAGACGCGCTCGGGGCATCCGAGCTAGGGTCCCTGGTCGTGAGTGCACCAACGGTTCGCGGGTCCGGGCGGACTTGCCGGGGCGAGGCCGCCTCCCTAGATCGTGCGATGTTTCACGAGCGGCGGCCCAACCTCCGCCCACGTGGAGGGGAAGACGAGCAGGTGGACCTGCGCCAGGAACCGAGCGATCCCCCGGTGCCCCAGCACCGTGCCCAGGGCGGCGGCGCCGGCGAGGGCATGGCCCTGGCCTTCGAGCTGGCGGTGACGCCCATGCTGTTCGGGTTCCTCGGCTACCGCCTCGACCAGTGGGCCGGCACCCTCCCGCTCCTCACCGTGGTGCTGTCGACGTTCTGCTTCGGGTACATGCTGTGGAGGACCTGGGTGGGCTACGAGGCGGAGATGCGAGCCCACGAAGCCCAGCTGGTCCGCTCAAGGGCCGGGCGTCGCCATGGCTAGGGCGGCATGGCTGGGGCGCCATGACCAGGGCACCGATGACCAGGGCACCGATGACCAGGGCGCCGTGACCAGGGCGCCGACCACGAGGGCGCCGACCACGAGGGCGCTGGCAACACCGCTGTCGGGCCCGCCGCCCGAGGCCGAGGTGGCCCGGGACCTGACCCGGCGGGCGCTGCTGGTGGCCCCGGCGCTGGCGGGCGCCTGCGCCCTGGTGTGGGGGGTCGAGGGGGCCCTCTCGAGCGTCTTCGCCCTGGCCCTGGTGGTGGCCAACTTCCGCCTGGCCGCCGCTCTCATGGCCTGGGCCGCGCCCATCTCCGTGGCCGTCCTCGCGGCCGCCGTTCTCGGGGGCTACCTGGCCCGCCTGGGCCTCCTCGCCGGGGCGATCTGGGCGGTCAGGGGCGCCGGGTGGGTGGAGATGGTGCCCCTCGGCGTCACCCTGGTGGTCGGCCACCTCGGGCTGCTGGTCTGGGAGAGCCGCTCGGTGTCGCTGTCGTTCGCCTTCCCTGGCCTCAAGCCCAAGGGGTGATGGCCCCGGTGCCGGTCGCCGCCCTCGAGTTCCCGCCCGTCAGCCACCTGATCGAGTGGCCCGACATCTTCGGCAGCGGGCCCCTGGCGGTGAACAAGGTCGTGCTGTTGATGTGGCTCTCCGTCCTGGTGGTCTTCGCCGTCTTCTACGTGGCGTCCCGCCGGGCCGAGCTGGTCCCCACGGGCGTGCAGAACCTGGCCGAGTCGGTGGTGGACTTCGTGCGCGAAGGGGTCATCCTCCAGACCATGGGCCCCGCCGGCATGGGTTGGATGCTGTTCCTGGTGATGATGTTCACGTTCATCTTCGTGGGGAACATCTGGGAGGTCATCCCCCTGGCCCAGATGCCGATCAACGGCCGCATCGCCCTGCCCGCCTACATGGCCGTGCTGGTGTGGGTGCTGTTCAACTACGTCGGGATCAGGAGCCAGGGCCTGGGCGGGTACCTCCGGTCGGTCCTGTTCCCCCCGGGGGTCCCCAAGCTCCTCTACGTCTTGGTGACCCCGATCGAGTTCGTCTCCACCCTCCTCGTGCGACCCTTCTCCCTGGCCGTCCGACTCTTCGCCAACATGCTCGCCGGGCACCTGCTGCTGGTCAGCTTCCAGACCATCACCGCCGCGGTGCTGGTGCCCGGCCTGGCCATCCTCATCTGGCCGGCGTCGTTCGCCCTGCTGGTGGGCGTCACCGGCTTCGAGGTGCTGGTGGCGGTGCTCCAGGCCTTCATCTTCACCATCCTGACCGCCGTCTACATCGGCGGTGCCATGCACCCCGAGCACTAGGAGGAAACGTGTCCCTGCTCCACGTCCTGGCCCAGCAAGAGCCGGGTGAGCTCGCCCAGGGCCTGACGGCCGTGGGCCGCGGCATCGTCTACGGCGGCGCGGCCATCGGTCCGGGCATCGGCATCGGGATCGTGGTGGGCAACGCCATCACCGCCATGGCCCGCCAGCCGGAGGCCGCGGGCATGGTCCGCACGACCATGTTCCTGGGCATCGCCTTCACCGAGGCGCTGGCGCTGTTCGGGTTCGTCCTCTCCTTCATCGTCACCGGTTAGATGGGTTCCTCGTCTCTGCGAAGGCTCGGCGCCGGGGCGGCGCTGGCGGTGGTCCTCCAGCTCGGGGGCATGGTCGCCGCGTCCGCCACGGAGAGCCCGGGTGCCGGCGAGACCGAGCTCGCCCCCGGGGCGGAGGAGTGCGTCGAGATCCTCGAGGGCGGGGGCGCCATCGACGAGTGCCAGGAGGCCCCCAACCCGATCGTCCCCGAGGCCAACGAGCTGATCTGGGGCACCATCTCCTTCGTCGTGCTGCTGGTGCTGCTGTACCGGTACGCCTGGCCGGGCCTGAGCCAGGCGCTGAACCGGCGCAGCGAGCGCATCCGGGCCAGCCTGGAGGAGGCCGAGCGCGACCGGGCCAAGGCCCACTCCGTCCTCGAGGAGTACCGGCGCCAGCTGGCCGAGGCCAAGGGTGAGGGGGCCCGCATCATCGACGAGGCCCGCCAGACCGCCGACCGGGTCAAGCGCGACCTCCTGGCCCGGGCCGACGCCGAGGCCGACGAGGCCCGCCAGCGCAACGCCAGCCAGATCGCGGCCGAGCGGGACCGGGTGATCACCGAGCTGCAGTCCCAGGTCGCCGGCCTGGCCGTGGAGCTGGCCGAGAAGGTGGTGGAGGCCAACCTGGACCGGGAGGCCAACGTCCGCCTCATCGAGCGCTACATCGACCGGGTGGACGCCGCCGCCGGCAGCGGCGACGGGAGGGAGCGGCGTGGACCCTGACCGCGTCCAGCGCTACGCCACCGCCCTCTTCGAGGTGGCCCGGGCCGAGGGGTCCCTGGAGGTGGTCGAGGACGAGCTGTTCCGCTTCGCCCGGACCCTGGAGGGCTCCGACGAGCTGCGGTCGGCCCTGACCGATCCGGCCATCCCCGCCGACCGCCGCGTCAGGGTGGTGGAGGACCTGCTGGGCGACCGGGCCTCGCCCACCACCGTGAGCCTGGTGCTCCTGGTGGTGGGGGTGGGGCGGACCAAGGAGCTGCCCGCCATCATCGACCGGCTGGTCGAGCGGGCCGCGGCCGAGCGCCAGAGGGTCGTGGCCGAGGTGCGGTCCGCCATCCCCCTCGACGGGGACCAGCGGGACCGGCTGGCCCGGGCCCTGGGCCGGGCCACGGGCAAGGCGGTCGAGGTGAAGGTGGTCGTGGACCCCTCGGTTCTCGGCGGCGTGGTGGCCCAGGTCGGCGACACCGTGTTCGACGGCAGCGTCCGGGGCCGCCTGGCGCAGCTCCGCGAGGCCATAGGGTGAGGCGAGGGAGGCCGAATGCCTGAGTTGACCATCGACGCCGGTGCCATCACCGCTGCCCTGCGCCGGAACCTGGCGGGCTTCTCGCCCACCATGGAGTCGGCCCGGGTGGGACGGGTCACCGAGGTGGGCGACGGCATCGCCCGGGTCAGCGGCCTGCCCGGCGCCGCCGTCAACGAGCTGCTGGAGTTCGAGGGCGGCACCGTCGGGCTGGCCCTCAACCTCGACGAGAGGTCGATCGGCGCGGTGGTCCTGGGCGAGGTCGGCCACATCCAGGAGGGCCAGGCCGTCAAGGCCACAGGCAACATCCTCCAGGTGGGCGTGGGCGACGCCCTGTTGGGCCGGGTGGTCAACGCCCTGGGCGAGCCCCTGGACGGCAAGGGGCCCATCGCCGCCACCGAGCAGCGTCGCCTGGAGGTGCAGGCGCCGGGGATCACCGGTCGCCGCCCGGTGCACGAGCCGCTCCAGACGGGCATCAAGGCCATCGACGCCATGACCCCCATCGGGAGGGGGCAGCGGGAGCTGATCATCGGAGACCGCAAGACGGGCAAGACCAGCCTGGCGGTGGACACCATCATCAACCAGCGGGGCCTGGGCGTGAAGTGCATCTACGTCGCCATCGGCCAGAAGGCCACGACCGTGGCCCAGACCGTGGCCACCCTGGAGGAGCACGGCGCCCTGGAGTTCACGGTCATCGTGGCGGCACCGGCGCGGGACCCGGCCCCGTTCAAGTACCTGGCCCCCTACGCCGGCTGCGCCATGGGCCAGCACTGGATGGACTACGGCGAGCACGCCCTGGTCGTCTACGACGACCTCTCCAAGCAGGCCGAGGCCTACCGCCAGATCTCGCTGCTCCTGCGCCGGCCGCCGGGACGGGAGGCCTACCCCGGAGACGTCTTCTACCTGCACAGCCGGCTGCTGGAGCGGGCGGCCAAGCTCAACGAGGAGCGGGGGTCGGGCTCGCTCACCGCCCTGCCCATCATCGAGACCAAGGCCGGCGACGTCTCCGCCTACATCCCCACCAACGTGATCTCGATCACCGACGGCCAGGTGTACCTGCGCGACGAGCTGTTCAAGTCGGGCATCCGACCCGCCATCGACGTGGGCATCTCCGTCTCCCGGGTGGGCTCGGCGGCCCAGATCAAGGCGGTCAAGACCGCGACCGGCACGCTCAAGACCGACCTGGCCCAGTTCCGCGAGCTGGAGTCCTTCGCCGCCTTCGGCTCCGAGCTGGACAAGGTCTCCCAGGCCCAGCTCGAGCGGGGCTACCGGTTGACCGAGCTGCTCAAGCAGCCCCTGAACTCGCCGGTCCCCGCAGCGGAGCAGGCGGTGGTGCTCTACGCTGGGACCCGGGGACACCTCGACGCCGTCCCCGTCGAGGACGTGGGCCGGTTCGAGACCGAGCTGCGGGAGTGGTTCCGCACCCGTCACGCCGACGTCCTCGACGGGATCGTCTCCAGCGGGGCCATCTCCGACGAGGAGATGTTCGAGAAGGCGATCGTCGCCTTCGCCGAGCAGTTCCAGCCCACCACCGGGCCTCCCGCCGAGGAGCCCGAGCCCACCGAGCAGGGCGAGGAGGAGCGTCGCCGGGCCGGTGGGCGCAAGGAGGGCATCCTGCCCGAGGAGGAGATCACCCGGGCCGAGGAGGGCTGACCGTGGCCGGCGGCCAGGAGCGCGTCCTGCGGCGGCGGATCAGGAGCGTCCAGTCCACCAAGAAGATCACCCGGGCCATGGAGCTCATCGCCGCCACCCGGGTGGTGCGGGCCCAGCAGCGGGCGGCCTCGGCTCGTCCCTACAGCGAGCACATCACCGCGGTCATCCAGGACCTGGCCCACACCGGCACCGGCCTGGAGCACCCGCTGCTCCGCCGCTCGGAGGGGACCGGACGCTTCGCCCTGGTGGTCATAACCTCCGACCGCGGCCTGGCCGGGGCCTACAACACCTCGGTCATCCGGGCCGCCGAGCGGGAGCTGATGGCCCGCCAGACCGAGGGCCGCGACTACTCGCTGGTGCTGGTCGGCAAGAAGGCCGAGGCCTACTTCCGGTTCCGGAACTACCGCATCGACGCCGCCTTCAATGGCATGAGCGACACCCCCACCTACGACGACGCCCGCCGGCTGGCGGAGGTGGTCGGGGAGGCGTTCCAGTCGGAGCAGGTCGATCAGGTCGACCTGGTCTACACCCGGTTCCTGTCGGTGGGGTCCCAGCGGGTGGTGGTGCGGCGCTTCCTCCCCCTCCAGGCCCTGGGCCGGCCGGAGTGGGCGGAGGCCGCCCCCGACGGCCCAGAGGCCGACTACGAGTACGAGCCCTCGCCCGCCGCCATCCTGGCCGCCATCCTCCCCCGCTACGTCGAGGCCCGGCTGTTCGCCGCCCTCCTCGACGCCGCCGCGTCCGAGCACGCCTCCCGGCAGCGGGCCATGAAGGCGGCCACCGACAACGCCGAGGAGCTCATCACCAAGCTCAGCCGGGTCATGAACCGGGCCCGCCAGGACGCCATCACCACCGAGATCATGGAGATCGTCGGTGGGGCCGAGGCCCTGGCCCAGGAGGCCGGCGGGTGACGCCGACCCCGCCCCCCACCGCCGCCACCAGTCGAGAGGAGCAGCCGTGACCGTGACCAGCGAGCCCCGGGCCGAGACCGAGCACAAGGAGGGCCGGGTCGTCGCCATCGCCGGCCCGGTCGTCGACGTGGAGTTCGCCCCCGACGCCCTCCCCGAGATCAACGTGGCCATCGAGATGACCCTGACCGTGGACGGCCAGGAGACCATCGTGACGGCGGAGGTCGCCCAACAGATCGGGGACAGCCGGGTCCGGGCCGTCTGCCTCAAGCCCACCGACGGGCTGGTCCGGGGGGCACCGGCCCGCAGCACCGGTCGGCGCATCACCGTCCCGGTCGGCGAGGTCGTCCTCGGGCACGTCTTCAACGTCATCGGTGAGCCGCTCGACACGCCCGACATCGGTGAGGTGGCCGACCGCTGGGAGATCCACCGCGACGCCCCCCCCTTCGACCAGCTCGAGCCCAAGGCCCAGATGTTCGAGACGGGCATCAAGGTCATCGACCTGCTCACGCCCTACATGCAGGGCGGCAAGATCGGCCTGTTCGGTGGGGCGGGAGTGGGCAAGACCGTGCTCATCACCGAGATGATCCGACGGGTGGCCCAGGAGCACGGCGGCGTGTCGGTCTTCGCCGGGGTGGGAGAGCGGACCCGGGAGGGCACCGACCTGCTGCTGGAGATGCGCGAGTCGGGGGTGCTGGAGAAGGCCGCCCTGGTGTTCGGCCAGATGGACGAGCCCCCCGGTGTGCGGCTGCGGGTGGCGCTCTCCGCCCTCACCATGGCGGAGTACTTCCGTGATGTCCAGGGCCAGGACGTCCTGCTCTTCATCGACAACATCTTCCGGTTCGTGCAGGCCGGCTCGGAGGTGTCCACCCTCCTGGGGCGTATGCCCTCGGCGGTGGGGTACCAGCCCACCCTGGCCGACGAGATGGGAGAGCTCCAGGAGCGCATCACCTCCACCCGGGGGCACTCCATCACCTCGCTCCAGGCCGTCTACGTGCCCGCCGACGACTACACCGACCCCGCCCCCTTCACCAGCTTCACCCACTTCGACGGCACGACCGAGCTCTCCCGCGACATCGCCGCCCAGAGCATCTACCCGGCGGTGGACCCCTTGTCGTCGACGTCGACCATCCTCGCCCCCGAGGTGGTGGGCCAGCGCCACTACGACGTGTCCCGCCGGGTGCAGGAGATCCTCCAGCGCTACAAGGAGCTCCAGGACATCATCGCCATCCTGGGCATCGACGAGCTCTCCGAGGAGGACCGGGTGACCGTCACCCGGGCCCGCAAGGTGCAGCGCTTCCTGTCCCAGCCCATGTACGTGGCCGAGGTCTTCACCGGCCTGCCCGGGGTGACCACGCCGGTGGAGGAGACGGTGGAGTCCTTCGAGGCCCTGGTCAGGGGCGACCTGGACGAGCTCCCCGAGCAGGCCTTCCTCAACGTCGGCGGTGCCGAGGGGGCCATGGCCAAGGCCAAGAAGCTCCAAGAGGGGGGGTGAGGCGGCGCCGTGGCCCTGCAGGTCGAGCTGGTGTCGCCCGAGCGCATCCTGTTCAGCGGGGAGGCGGACATGGTGCTGGCCCGCACCACCGACGGCGACATCGCCTTCCTCACCGGGCACACGCCCCTCATCGGGACCCTCGCCGTGGGGGCGGTCACGATCAGGCTGACCGACGGCTCGCAGACCCACGCTGCCGTCCACGGCGGGTTCGTGGAGGTCAGCCACGACCGGGTGACCCTCCTCTCCGACCTGGCCGAGCTGGCCGACCAGATCGACGAGGCCCGGGCCCAGGCCGCCCAGGACCGGGCCGGGCGGCGGGAGGCGGAGCTGGAGGACGCCGAGACCGAAGCCGGCCTGCGGCGGGCCCACGCCCGGCTGGAGGCCGTCCGCCGGGCCCGGTAGGGGCCGCCCCCTCCGGTCCTCGGACCATCCGCCGGCCTGGAGCCGGCAGATGGTCCAAAGTCGTGCACGTGGCTCGTCTCCGCCTCGGCGTCGCCCTGCTCCTGCCTCCTCCCCTCGACCGGGAGGTGGACGCCCTGCGGCGGGCCTGCGGGGACACCTCGGTGGAGCGTGTCCCTCCCCACTGCACGCTCGTCCCCCCGGTCAACGTGGGCGAGGACGACCTCGACCGGGGCCTGGCGCGGCTGCGAGCGGCCGGGGCCGCCACCCGCCCCTTCACCTTGGACCTGGGGCCGCCGGCCACCTTCTGGCCGGCGTCGCCGGTCCTGTACCTGGCCGTGGCGGGCGAGGTGGCCGCCGTCCACGCCCTGCGCCAGCGCCTGTGGGCGGAGCCGCTGGCCCGGCCCCTGACCTGGCCGTTCCACCCCCACGTCACCCTGGCCGACGAGGCCAGCCCCGAGCGGCTGTCGGCGGCGGTGGCGGCGCTGGCCGACTACCGGGCCTCGGTCACCCTCGAGCGGGTCCACCTGCTCCAGGAGCAGCGGGGCGGCCACGGCCGGCGGGTGTGGCGCCCCGTGGCCGACATCCCCTTCGAGCGCCCGGCGGTCGTGGGCCGGGGAGGTCTGGAGCTGGAGCTGGCCGTGACCGACCGCCTCGACCCCGAGGCGGCCCGCTTGGCCGAGGCGGAGGGGGAGGGGGGGCGACACGGCGAGCCGGCGGCCCGGGAGCTGGCCGTGGCCGCCCGGCGGGGGGGACGGGTGGTGGGCGCGGCGGTGGGGTGGACCAGCGGCCCCGCTGCCTTCCTCGACGACCTCACCGTCGCCGCCGACTGCCGGCGGCAGGGGATCGGCGCCCACCTGGTGGCGACCTTCCTCACCGAGGCCACCCGCCGGGGCTGCCGGCTGGCGAGGACCCGCACCGAGGCGGGGGGCCCGGCCGAGGGCTTCTGGCGGCGCCTGGGCTGGGTGGAGGAGGCCCGCTTCGACGTGTACGCCCTCGGGCGGGACTTCCGCCAGCTCCGCCGGGACCTGGCCGGGGGGTACGGGCGCTGAGGCCGCACCCGCCGACCTGGTCCCGCGCCCTGGTGACGGGTGCCTCGAGCGGCATCGGGGAGGCGTTCGCCCGGCGGCTGGCCGCCTCGGGCACCGACCTGGTGCTGGTCGCCCGCCGGGTGGACCGGCTCCAGGCCCTGGCCGGCGAGCTCGGCCCCGAGCACGGGGTCGAGGTCGAGGTCGTGGGCGCCGACCTGACCGACGCCGTCGCCCTGACGACGGTCGAGCGCCGCCTCGCCGACGCCGACTCGCCCGTCGACCTGCTGGTCAACAACGCCGGGTTCGGCACCGCCGGCCCCTTCGCCACCCTCCCGATGGAGGGGGAGGAGCGGGAGATCGTCCTCAACGTCGTCGCCGTGGTGCGCCTGACCCGGGCGGCCCTCCCCCCCATGCTCGAGCGGGGCGGCGGCGCCATCGTCAACGTGTCGTCGACCGCCGGCTTCCAGCCCCTCCCCCAGCTCGCCACCTACGCCGCCAGCAAGGCCTTCGTGACCAGCTTCACCCAGGCGGTGGCCGAGGAGGTCCGGGGCCGGGGGGTGGCGGTGCAGGCCCTCTGCCCGGGCCTGACCCGTACCGAGTTCCACCAGGTGGCGGGCATCGGCGTCGGGCGGGCGGGCGGTGGCGGTAGAGGCCCCCTCTGGCAGGGGCCGGACCGCGTGGCCGCCCGATCGCTGTCGGCCCTCGGGGGCAGCAAGGTGGTCTGCATCCCTGGCAGGCTCGACGCCGCAGCGGTGGCCGTCGCCTCGCTGGTGCCCCGCAGGGTCCGGCGGCGGCTGGCCGGCGCCGTGGCCAGGCGGGCGCCCTGGCTGGGCTGATCCCCCCCAGCCGGAGGGCCGATCCATCAGCCGGAGGGCTTGGAGCCGGAGTACTCCCGCAGCTTGTCGAGGCGGTGGCGGGCGTCCACGCGCCGCACCGTCCCCGATCTCGACCGCATCACCAGGGACTGGGTGCTGGCCCCCCCGGCGTGGTAGCGGACGCCCCGCAGGAGCTCCCCGTCGGTGATGCCGGTGGCGGCGAAGAAGCAGTTGTCGCCGCCCACCAGGTCGGCGGTGGTGAGCACCCGGTCGAGGTCGTAGCCGGCGGCCACCGCCGCCTCCCGCTCCTCCTCGTCGCGGGGCCACAGCCGGCCCTGGAGCTCGCCGCCCATGCACAGCAGGGCGGCGGCGGAGATGACCCCCTCGGGCGTGCCGCCGATGCCGATGAGGATGTCGGTGCCCGAGTCGGGCCAGGCGGTGGCGATGGCGCCGGCGACGTCGCCGTCGGGGATGAGCCGGATCCGGGCGCCGGCCGCCCGCACCTCGTCCACCAGCTCGGCGTGGCGCTCCCGGTCGAGGATCACCGCGGTGACCTCGGCCACCGAGGTCCCCTTGGCCCGGGCCACCGCCTCCAGGTTCTCGGTGGGCGACCGGGTGATGTCGATGGCGCCGGCGCACTCCGCCCCCACCGCCAGCTTCTCCATGTAGACGCAGGGGCCGGGATCGAACATGGTGCCCCGTTCGGCCACCGCGATCACGGAGATGGCGTCGCCCCGCCCCAGGGCGGTGAGGGTGGTCCCGTCGATGGGGTCGACGGCGATGTCGGTCTCGGGCGGGGACCCTGCGCCGATCCGCTCGCCGTTGTACAGCATGGGGGCCTCGTCCTTCTCGCCCTCGCCGATCACGACCACGCCGTCCATGGCGACGGTGTCGAGGACGAGGCGCATGGCGTCGACGGCGGCGCCGTCGGCCCCCTCCTTGTCCCCCCGCCCCATCCAGCGAGCGGACGCCAGCGCCGCCGCCTCGGTGACCCGCACCAGCTCGAGGGCGAGGTTGCGGTCGGGGACCCGCAGCTGGCCGGTGCCGGTGGTGCTCATCACCAGGGACCATAACCCGCCGGGGGCGTCGGCGGTAGCACGGTCCCCGCCGAGGCGCGCCATGATTGGGGGATGCCCCACGCCCCCCGCCTGACCGCGGCCATGTGCGCCCACGGCCGCTCGCTGGGCGACCCGCGCCTGGCACCCGACGGCGGGCGCCTGGCCTTCCTCGCCGGCGGCGGGGGGCGCGCCCGGCTCGTGGTCCTCGACGCTCACGGGGGGCCCGAGGTGGTGCTCACCTCCGACCCTCCGCCGGTCCGGGCCGGCGCCCACGGAGGTGGAGTCTTCGACTGGACCCCTGACGGGCGGGCGCTCGTCTACGCCGCCGTCGACGGGTGCCTGTGGCTCCAGGGGGCGGACGGGGGGCCGCCGCGGCAGATCTCCGACCGGGGGCCGGCGTTCTCCCCGGCGGTGGCTCCCGACGGCTCCCGGGTGGCCTACGTGGTGGACGCCCACCACGTGGCCGTGGCCCGCCTCGACCCGGGCGGCCCGTGGCCGGCGCGGCTCTCGGTCGGAGCCGACTTCTGCTTCGACCCGGCGTGGTCACCCGACGGCGAGTGGGTGGCGTGGCACGAGTGGGACGTGCCCGCCATGCCCTGGGACGACAGCCGCATCGTGGCCCGCCCCGCCACCGCCGCCACCGGGGCCGCCGGCGCCGGCGAGGTGGTCACGGTGGCAGGAGGGCGCGGGCGCCAGCCCACCGCCGTCTCCCAGCCCCGGTGGTCGCCCGACGGCACCCGCCTCGGCTTCCTGTGCGACGCCGGCGGCTGGCTCAACCTCTGGGTGGCGCCCGGCCACCTGAACGGCCGCGCCCACCCCCTGCTCCTCGAGCCCCATGAGCACGGGGGCCCGGCGTGGGGACCGGGCCAGCGTTCCTGGGCGTGGTCGCCCGACGGCTCGGCGGTGGCCCTGTGCCGCAACCAGGACGGGTTCGGCTCGCTCCAGCTCGTCGACGCCGCCACCGGCGCCGCCCACCGCCTCGCCACCGGCGTGCACGGGGGGCTGAGCTGGGCGGGGCAGCGGCTGGCGGCGGTGCGCAGCGACGCCACCACCCCGACCGAGGTGGTCTGCTACCTCGGCGCCGACCTGGGCCGGCGACGGACGCTCGCGGTGGGCCCCGTCGCCGGTCTGGCCACCGGGTCGTCCCCGCCCACCCTTGTGCGCTGGCGGGGCGAGGACGGGGGCGAGGTCCCCGGCCGGCTCCACCGTCCGACCCGGCCGGCGCTGGGCGACCCGCCGCCGCTGCTGGCCTGGGTGCACGGTGGGCCCACCGGCCAGGCCGAGGCCGGGTTCGACCCCAGGCTGGCCTACTGGCTGGACCGGGGGTGGGCGGTGCTGGTGCCCGACCACCGCGGCTCCACCGGCCACGGCCGGGCGTTCGCCCAGGCCCTGGCTGGGCGGTGGGGGGAGCTGGAC
>JBOGHU010000125.1:0-6175 GCA_050742255.1 Acidimicrobiales bacterium | reverse complement strand
GCTCCGCCCTGCCCCCGACCGGCCCCGCCCCCCGCCGGGCCGGTGGCTTTCCGGTCACGAGACGTCGGTGGGCGACGGTGGGCGACCGGAGAGTTGGCCGGGCCGGTGCCCCCCCGCCGGGCCCGCTCCGCCCTGCCCCCGACCGGCCCCGCCCCCCGCCGGGCCGGTGGCTTTCCGGTCACGAGACGTCGGTGGGCGACGGTGGGCGACCGGAGAGTTGGCCGGGTGCCGCCCTCAGCATGGGTGTGACACCCCACAGATAGGGTGAGGGCCGGCTTCCCCCCGACCGTTGCACGGCCCAGGGGATGCTCCATGGACCTTCCGATGAACGTCGTGGTGCTGGGTGGCCACCTGTCCAGGCCACCGGAGCGGCGCCAGCTCCCTTCGGGCGACGGCCTCGTGGCCTACGAGGTCACCGTGCCCCGGGCTGGCCAACGGGCCGAATCTGTGCCGGTGGTGTGGTTCGGCGCGCCCGCAACGGCGGTCGACCTCGAGCCCGGAGCGGGCGTGGTCGTCGTGGGACGGGTCCGTCGGCGCTTCTTCCGGGCCGGCGGCGCCACCCAGAGCCGCACCGAGGTGGTTGCCGAGAGGGTTGTGCCGGCCCACCACTCAGGCCGGGTCCGGCGGGCCCTCGCCGCCGCCCTTGCCCCGCTGGAGGACGAGCGCACGACGGGGCCGTGGTGATCGCCGCCCGGCGCCCCCCCCGGGCCGGCGCCCCCCCGGGCCCCCCGGGGCCGTGGTCAGCCGAGGTCGAGGGAGCGGAACACCATGCCGGTCCGGGGCTTGGGCGCGAAGTAGGTGGTCTTGGGAGGGAGGCGGTCGCCGTGGCTGGCGGTGGCGGCGATCTGGGACACCGTGGCCGGGCGCAGCAGCAGGCCGGCCGAGCACCGGCCACCTGCCACGTGGTCGAGGACTCGACCGGTGTCGTGCTCGTAGCTCACCCCGTGGGGGGGCAGGGCCGGCAGCGCCGCCTCCAGGCGGCTGGCGTCGAGGTCGGCGAGGTCGTCGGGGAACGCGCCCGCCCGGGGCCGCAGGAGCCAGGCTCGGCCTCCGGGCACGACCACGCCGAGGGCGCCGGCATCGTCCATGCGGGCCTCCAGGGAGGGGCCGGCGGGATCGACGGGGCCCACCGGCTCGAAGAACGGCGCCAGCGCGGCGACCACGTCCAGGTCGGGAGGCAGGTCGAGGAGGAGCCGGTGGATGGGCCGGACCGACAGCCGGGCGTCGGCCAGCTCGACCACCATGGCCATGACCAGCTCCGAGGCCGGGCACCAACCCGCCCCGACGGCGCGGCGCTCGTCCCGGTAGACCCGGGCGCTCTCGAAGCGGTGGTGCCCGTCGGCGATCAGCGCCGGCGCCGACGCCACCACGTCGCCGATGGCCTCGATGAGCGCCGCCGAGGCGACCCGCCAGAGGCGGTGGTGTACCCCCTGGGGGTCGGTGCAGCGGCCCAGGGGTGGGCCGGCGGGCTCGCACAGCCCGGCCAGGCCGGTGGCCAGCGAGAGGCACCAGATCGGCGAGAGGTTGTGCCGGGTGGCTCGCAGCAGCTCCAGGCGGTCGCCCCGGGGCTTGGGCGTGGTCCGCTCGTGGGGCAGCACCTGACCGTCCCCGGGCTCAGCCACCTCGAGGGCCCCGACCACCCCGCTGATCTGGCGGGGGCGGCCGGCGGGGCCACGGTACCCCATCCGGTACAGGTAGAGGGCAGGGGCGTCGTCGGGGACCAGCAGCCCCTGCTCCCGCCATGCCGAGAGCAGGCGGGCGGCGCCCCGGTAGGGTTCCTGCCCCTCCCCGTCACGGGGCAGGTCGAGGCGCACGGCGTTGTGGGGCGAGCGTCGGGTCAGCTCGATCCGCTCCGCCTCGTCGATGACGTCGTAGGGCGGCGACGTCACCGCCTCCAGGTCGAGGCTCTCGGCGTAGCGCAGCCCCCGGAAGGGGGCGAAGCGGGGCACGGGGCCGTGCCTAGCAGATCGTGCTCGGGAGGCGCCGGACGTCTACGGTTCCCGGCCATGGCACCGAGACGCCAGCGCGGCGATGAGCGATGACCTGGCTGATCGATCTGGACGGTGTCATCTGGCTCACCGGGCGGCCCATCGCCGGTGGCGCCGAGGCGGTGGAGCGGCTGCGCCGGGCGGGCGAGCGGGTGCTGTTCGTGACCAACAACTCGGCGGCGCCCATTGCCGAGTACGAGCACCGCTTGTCCGATCAGGGCATCCCCGCCGAGGGGGACGTGGTGAGCTCCGCCCAGGCCGCGGCCTCGCTGCTGGAGCCGGGATCCTCCGCGGTGGTGTGCGCCGGGCCGGGCGTGGTGGAGGCGTTGGAGGCCCGGGGCGTGGAGGCCCGTCGCGACGGCGACGCCGACGCCGTGGTGGTGGGGTACCACCTCGACTTCGACTACGAGCGGCTCCGGGTGGCCATGCAGGCGGTGCTGGGCGGTGCCCGGCTCATCGGCACCAACGACGACCCGACCTACCCCACCCCCGCCGGCCCCATCCCGGGCGGAGGGGCCATCCTGGCGGCGGTGGCCACCGCCAGCGGGACCCGGCCGGAGGTGGCGGGCAAGCCCTTCCCCCCCATGGTCGCCCTGTTGGAGCAGCGCCAGGGCCCCGGCCGCCACACCGTGGTCGGGGACAGGCCCACCACCGACGGTCGCCTGGCCCAGGCCCTGGGCGCCCGCTTCGCCCTGGCGCTGAGCGGGGTCACCCAGGCCGCCGACCTGCCCGTCGACCCTGCGCCCGACATGGTCGGCGACGATCTGGCCGAGCTGGTGGCGGCGGCGCTGGCCGAGGGTCAGTAGGGGCCCCGGCCCCACTCGCCCCACGGGTCCCGGGCGGGGTCGGCGTAGCCTCCCCGCCACGCCACCTGACGGATCGACCGGCTGGCCCGGACCGCCAGCGCCACCAGCACGCCGAAGACGAAGCCGCCCACATGCGCCACCCAGGCCACCCCGGCGTTGGGGTTGACGAAGAACTGGGAGAGCAGCCAGAACCCGAGCAGCCACTTGGCCTCGATCTCCCGGAACAGGATGATGATGAAGATGAACAGCGTCAGGACGGGGGCATTGGGGAACCACACCAGGTAGGCGCCCATCACCCCGGCGATGGCGCCCGAGGCCCCCACCAGCGGGATGGTGCTGTCCGGCTGGACGACGACGTGGGCACCGGTCGCCACCAACCCGGCGGCGAGGTAGAAGAGCACGTAGCGGACCGGGCCCACGTGGTCCTCGATGTTGTTGCCGAAGACCCAGAGGAACAGCATGTTCCCGCCCAGGTGCAGAAGGCCCCCGTGGAGGAACATGGAGAACAGCACGGCCAGCCACACCTGCTTGCCGGGGAAGACGGGCGGGCCCGGCGCCCCCTCCCGACACGTGTCGCCGGAGGGGCCATGGGGGAGCTCCTCGACGGTGAGGGGCCGGCCCTGGACCACCTCGCAGGGGATGGCCGCGTACTCGAAGTTGAACCTCGTGGCCACCGACTCCATGTCGTTGAAGCCCACCTGGCCCAGGAGCTGGCGGCCCTGGGGCTGGACGAAGAGGAACACGCCCACGTTGATGATGATCAGGGCGATGGTCACGACCGGGACCTGCCGCGTCGGGTTGCGGTCCTTCAGCGGCAGCACGGCGCCCCATCCTAGGCAGCCCCCGGTCCGGGCCCGGGTCGCCGTCCCGGCGGGCGCATCGGTTAGCTTTGGGGCCGATGGCGGACCTGGCCGGGCGCGGCGCCTCGATGTCGGTGGACCACCGGGGTCGGTAGCTGCGGCGGCCGCTCGACGTCGAGCTGGTGCGGCGGGGTCTGGCGACCAGCCGCCGGGAGGCCCGGGCCGAGATCGGGGCGGGGCGGGTGCTGGTGGGAGGGGCCCCGGCGGCCAAGCCGGCCCGGCTGGTAGGCCCGGGTGAGCCCGTGGTTGTGCTCGCTCCGCCCCCCCGTTTCGTCGGCCGGGGCGGGGAGAAGCTCGACGCCGCCCTCGATGCTCTCGGCACCTCCGTCGCCGGGCTGCGGTGCCTGGATGCCGGCGCCTCCACTGGCGGCTTCACCGACTGCCTGCTGCAGCGCGGCGCTGCTGAGGTGGTGGCGGTCGACGTGGGCCGCGGCCAGCTCCACCAGAGGCTCCGGACCGACCCGCGGGTGCGCAACCTGGAGCGGACCGACGTGCGCTGCCTCCGTCCCGGCACTGTCGGAGGGCCGGCCGACGTGGTCGTGGCCGACCTGTCGTTCATCTCCCTCGACACCGTGCTCCCGGTCCTGGTCGACCTCACCACGACCAGGGGCGAGCTGGTCGTCCTGGTTAAGCCGCAGTTCGAGGCGGGCCGGGCCGAGGCAGGCCGGGGCCGGGGGGTGATCTCGGACCCCCGGATCTGGCGCCGGGTGCTGGAGGGGCTCGGTGCCGCCGGCGCCCGGGCGGGAACCGCGATGATGGGGGTCGTGGTATCGCCCCTGACCGGCGCCGAGGGCAACGTCGAGTTCTTCGCCCACCTGCGGCCCGCGACCGGTGGCGGCGGTCCCTCCCCCGGGCCCGAGGTCGACCTCGACGCCGTGGTCGACGAGGCCGTGCGCCGGCACGGGGGGTGACGTGGCCACCGTCGCCTTCCACCTCCACCACCGGCGGACCGAAGCCGCCGCCCTGGCACGAGATGCGGCCGCCTGGTTGCTCGAGCGGGGCCACCAGGTCCGGCTCTCGGCCGAGGACGCCCGCCACGCCGGGCTCGAGCGGCTGGCCTGCGACCCCGACCACCTCCTCCCCGGGCTGGACGTGGCGGTGAGCCTGGGCGGGGACGGCACCATGCTGCGGACCGTCGACCTGGTGGCCGGCGCCGAAGTCCCCGTCATCGGGGTCAACCTGGGCCACCTCGGCTACCTCGCCGAGGTGGAGCCTGGGCAGCTCCACGGTGCGCTGGACCGCTTCCTGGCCGGCTCCTACCAGATAGAGGAGCGCATGCGCATGGTGGTGGAGGTCCGCGCCACCTCGGGGGCCGGCGCCCGGGCCGGCACCCACCCCGCCCTCAACGAGGCGGTGGTGGGCAAGACCCCGACGGGGCAGGTGGCCCGCCTGGCCGTGCGTGTCGACGACGAGCACCTGGCCACCTACGCCGCCGACGGCATCATCGTCGCCACCCCCACCGGCTCGACCGCCTACGCCTGGTCGGCGGGAGGTCCCATCATCGCCCCGTCCCACGCCGCCCTGCTGCTCACGCCGGTGGCGCCCCACATGCTCTTCGACCGCTCCCTGGTCCTGCCTCCCGACGCCACCGTCCAGCTCGAGGTCGTCAGCGACCGCCCGGCGGCCCTGTCGGTCGACGGCCGAAACCTGGGCCTCCTCGGGGAGGGGGACCTGGTGACGTGCACCGCCGCCAAGCACCCGGCCCGCCTGGTGTCCTTCGGCCCCCGCACCTTCCTCGGCATACTCAAGGCCAAGTTCGGCCTCGACGAGAGGGGCGGCCAGTAGATGCTGGTGGAGCTGGCCGTGTCCGACCTCGGGGTCATCGCCGAGATCTCCGTTCGCCTCGGGCCGGGCATGACGGCCCTCACCGGCGAGACCGGGACCGGGAAGACGCTGGTGGTGAACGCCATCGAGCTCCTGGTCGGGGGGCGTGCCGACAGCGCCGTGGTCCGCCCTGGTGCCGGCGAGGCGCTGGTCGAGGGTCGCTTCGTGACCGCCGCCGGCGAGGAGGTGGTGTTGACCCGGGTCGTCCCCGCCGAGGGTCGGTCGCGTGCCTACGTCTGTGGCCGGCTCGCACCTGTGGCTCACCTGGCCGAGCTGGGCCGCGGCCTGGTCGACCTCCACGGCCAGCACGCCCACCAGTCCCTGCTGGCGCCGGGGGAGCAACGGGCCGCCCTCGACCGCTTCGGGGCCGTCGACGGGTCCGCCCTGGCCGCCGCCCGGGCCCACCTGGGCCGCGTCGGGGCCGCCCTGGCCGACCTGGGCGGGGACGCCCGGGCCCGGGCCCGGGAGATGGACCTGCTCGGGTACCAGCTCGGGGAGCTGGACCGGGCCGGTCTCGACGACCCCGACGAGGAGGCCGTCCTGGCCGACGAGGAGGCCGTCCTGGCCGACGCCGCCGCCCACCGGCACGCCTCGGCCGCCGCCCGTGCCGCCCTGGTCGACGACGGCGGTGGCGCCGCCGACGCGGTGGCGCGGGCCCTCCACGCCGTGGCCGGACGGCCACCGTTCGGCGGGCTGG
>JBOGHU010000124.1:0-5656 GCA_050742255.1 Acidimicrobiales bacterium | reverse complement strand
CGCCGGGGCACGCCGCCGCCGGGCCCGCCCGGGCCCGCCGGGGCCAGCCCAGCCCCGCCGGGAATCAGTCGGTGACGACCTGGCGCTCCAGCCAACCCAGCAGCACCGCCACGGCTCGAGGGTCATGGCGCAGGCGGTGCCCGGCCCCGTCGATGATGCGCAGCTCGGCGTGCCCGTGGGTGTCGGCCAGGGCCCGGGCGTCGAGGCTGGGCACCATGTCGTCGTCGGACCCCTGGATCAGCAGCAGGGGCCGGGGCGCCAGCTTGGCCGCCAGGGCCAGAGGCCGGATCTCCCTCAGCTCCCGGGTCCAGCGGTCCATGGCGGGCGGGAAGTCGGGGTCTGCGATCACGCCGATCTCCCGGGCATGCTGGAGGAACCGCTTGGGGTGGGCGGCCCAGTCGTCGAAGTCGGCCCGGGCCGACAGCGCCGCCACCCCCCGCACCCGCTCGTCCTCCCCGCCGACGCAGATGGCCAACGACCCGCCGGTGCTGGCCCCCGCCAGCCACAGCCCCCCGACGTCGCTGACCGACAGCAGGTGGTCGACGGCCGCCGACAGGTCGGCCAGCCACCCGCCCAGGGAGAAGTTCCCCTCCGACCCCCCCGATCCCCGGAAGTTGAACGCGAGCACCGTCCAGCCCCCCTGGGCGGCGATGCGGTCGCCCAGCTCGCGGTAGGTCTTGCCGGCGCTGTCGGCCCGGCGGCCACCTGTGGGGAAGCCGTGGCAGAGCACCAGCCCCGGCCGCCCCACCGCCGCCGCCCCCGCCGGGGGATGGGCCAGGTGGGCGCTGAGGCGCAGCCCGTCCGAGACGATGGCCTGGCGCACCGCCACCCAGGCTAGCGGCGACCCCGGACCCCCGCCCGGCGCGGTGGGCGACGGAGCGGGAGCGGAGACGACGACGGGAGCGCCCATGGCGCTCCCTTCGCGGATCGTGGCCGAAAGAGCTCGAGCAGGCGTTGGCGCCAGGCGGACCAGCTCTGGCCGCTCTACTCGAGGGTGGTTGGCGAGTACTCGCCAGGTGGTCCGGCGGCCGCCCTAGCGGCCAACCACCTCCAGGGTCCTCGTCGGTTCGCTCAGCTGGACCACCTCCTTTCTCTGGTGCCCGCCATGGTAGCTGATCACCCGCCCAGGTCGGGGTAGGGGGGGAACTTGGCACACAGCACCGCCACCTCCTCCCGCACCGCCGCCAGCTCCACGTCGTCGGACCGGCGCCGCAGGGCCCGGGCCAGGAGGGTGGCGATCTCGCCCATCTGGGCCGGCGCCATCCCGGTGGTGGTGACGGCCGGGGTCCCGATGCGCAGCCCGCTGGTGACGAACGCCGAGCGGGGGTCGCCGGGGATGGTGTTCCGGTTGACGGTGATCCCGGCCCGGTCCAGCACCTCCTGAGCCTCCTTGCCGGTGAGCTCGGGGTCGAAGGGACGGAGGTCGACCAGGACCAGGTGGGTGTCGGTCCCTCCCGACACCAGGCGGAACCCCTCGACCGCCAGGGCCTGGGCCAGGGCCCGGGCGTTGGCGACCACCTGGCGGGCGTAGCCGGCGAAGGACGGCTGGGCCGCCTCGCCGAACGCCACCGCCTTGGCCGCGATCACGTGCTCGAGGGGGCCGCCCTGCAGGCCGGGGAAGACCGCCTTGTCGATGGCCCGGGCGTGCTCGGCGGTGCAGACGATGCAGCCGCCGCGTGGGCCCCGCAGGGTCTTGTGGGTGGTGAAGGTGACCACGTCGGCCACCGGCACCGGGTTGGGGTGCACGCCGCCGACGATGAGCCCGGCGGGGTGGGCGGCGTCGAACATGAACAGGGCGCCGACCTCGTCGCATATGGAACGGAACGGCTCCGGGTCGATCACCCGGGGGTAGGCGGTGGCGCCGGCGATGATCAGCTTGGGCCGGTGCCGGCGGGCCAGGTCCCGGACCTGGTCGTAGTCGATGCGCTCGTCGGCGTCGGACACGCCGTAGGAGGCGAAGTCGTAGAGGCGCCCGCTGATGCTGACCGGCAGGCCGTGGGTGATGTGGCCGCCCTGGTCCAGGCGCATGCCCATGGCCCGGTCGCCGGGCTCCAGCAGGCCCAGGTAGACGGCGGTGTTGGCGCTGGCCCCGGAGTGGGGCTGGACGTTGGCGTGATCGGCGCCGAAGAGGGACCTGGCCCTCCGCCGGGCCAGGTCCTCGGCCTGGTCGATGAAGCGGTTCCCCCCGTAGTAGCGGCGGCCGGGGTAGCCCTCGGCGTACTTGTTGGTCAGCACCGACCCTGTGGCCGCCAGCACCGCCGGCGAGGTGAAGTTCTCCGAGGCGATGAGCTGGAGGGTGGTGCGCTGGCGCTCCAGCTCCCGGTCGATGATGGCGAACAGCTCGGTGTCGTGGCGGGGTGTCATGGCTGCTCCTCTAGGTCGGTGGCGGCCCCCTCGCCGCTGGTGCCGCTGGCCACCACCGTCCCGCCCGGGAACGCCAGCTCCACCAGCCGTTCGACCAGGTCGTCGATCTCGTCGGCGACCCGGCGGTACAGCGCCTCACTGCCGCCGATGGGATCAGCGATGTCGTCCTCGGGGTGGCCGCCCAGAAGGTCGGCGCGCTCCCGGCCCTCTCCCAGCGTGCCCAGCCACCGCTCCCAGGGCTCGTCGGCTGGGCGGGCACCGGCGGCCTCGGCCCGGCGCACCAGCTCCTTGAGGGTGAAGGTCCGGGGCCACGCCTCGGGGCAGGACAGGATCGCCTCCCGCACGTGGCTGCGGGCCATGCCCACAACCAGGTCGGCGGCCGCCACCATGGCCGGGTCCACCGTCCGGCTGCGGTGGTGGGCCAGGTCGAGGCCCCTCATCGCCATGGCCCGGACCGAGCCGCCCGTGGCGGGGATGCCGCCGCCAAGCTCGCCGGCGGAGGAGACGACGACGTCGATGTGGCGCCGGGCCAGACGGTCCGCCAGCAGGGCCTCGGCCATCGGCGAGCGGCACCGATTGCCGGTGCAGAGCAGGAGGATCTCGATGGGGCCATTGTAGGGAGCCTTCCCCGGCGGGCTCAGCCGGCGGCGGCGAGGACCGCGTCGGGGGGCACCTGCCCGGCCCGCAGCACCCGGACCTCCCCGTCCAGGCACGACACCACCGTGGACGGGGTGCCGACGCACGGCCCGGCGTCGAGCACCACCGCCACATCCCCACCCAGGTGGTCGACGACCCCGGCTGCAGTGGGCGGGGTGGGCCACCCGTGCCGGTTGGCGCTGGTGACCGCCAGGGGTCCCGCCCGGGCGGCCAGGGCCACCGGCACCGGGTGGGCCGGAAGCCGCAGCCCGACGGTCCGCTCGTCGGGACCGCCCAGGTCCATCCCCAGGCCGGGACGGCGGGGCACCACCACGGTGAGGCCCCCCGGCCAGAACCGCCCCATCAGGCGGCGCGCCGCCTCAGGCAGCTCCCCGGCCAGCTCCAGGGCCTGCTCCACGCCGGCGACCAGCACCGGCAGGGCGACGTAGGAGGGGCGGCGCTTGACGGCGAACACCTGCTGGCTGGCGCCGGGCCGGGAGGGGTCCACGGCCAGGCCGTAGACGGTGTCGGTAGGCACGACCACCACCCGCCCCGCCGCCAGGGCGTCGGCCGCCGCGCTCAGGGCGGCCTCGGGGACCGGGTCGCCGCTGGCGGCGAGGACGACCACCTCAGGACCAGGCCCGGGCCACGACCACGCGCTCCTGCCCGGCCAGGTCGGGGCGGACCTCGACCTCCTCCAGACCGGCCCGGGCGGCCAGGGCGGTGACCGCCCGGGCCTGGTGGGCCGCCACCTCCAGCACCAGCACGCCGGGGCGGGCCAGCCAGGCGGGCGCCCCGGCCACGATGCGCTCGATCGCCTCCAGGCCCGACGGTCCCGCCATCAGCGCCTCGGCCGGCTCCCAGTCGGCCACCTCCGGCAGGAGGGCATCCCCGCTGGCCACGTAGGGAGGGTTGGCCACGATCAGGTCGACCCCGGCCCGCATCTCCTCAGGGAGCGCCCCGAACCAGTCTCCTCGGATCAGGCGCACCCGGGTGGCGGGACGACCGATCCCGGCCAGGTTGGCCCGGGCCACGGCGAGGGCGGCGGCGGAGCGGTCGGTGGCCCAGACCCTGGCCGTCGCCACCTCCACCGCCAGGGACAGGCCGATGGCTCCCGAGCCGGTGCCCAGGTCGACTGCGGTCACCGTCAGGCGGTCGCGGCCGAGGCGGCGCAGCTCGGCGATGGCCACCTCCGCCACCTGCTCGGTCTCAGGCCGGGGGATGAGCACCCGCTGGTCCAAGAGGAGGTCGAGGGAGCGGAAGCCCCACTGCGCCACCACGTACTGGAGGGGCTCGCCGGCCAACCGGCGCCGCACCATGGCCTCGAGGTGGGCGCCCGCCCGGCACGGAACCGGTCGGTCCAACCCGAGCAGGTAGTCGGCGCCGTCCAGCCCCGAGGCCCGCTGGACCAGGCGGGCGGCCTCCCCCTCGGCCCGGGCCAGCCCCGCCGCCCGCAGGCGGTCGGCGGCCTCCGCCAGCAGCGGGCGCCAGGTCAGGGCGCCACCGGTCGCGGCCGTCTCAGCCTCCGGCCAGCTGGCGGGCCCGCTCGTCCTGGAGGAGAGCGCCCACCAGCTCGTCGAGCTCGCCGGCCAGGACCTTGTCGAGGTTGTAGCGGGTGAAGTTGATGCGGTGGTCGGAGACCCGGTTCTCCTTGAGGTTGTAGGTCCGGATCTTCTCCGACCGGCCTCCCCCGCCCACCTGGTCCCGCCGCTGCTGGGACGCCCGGGCCGCCTGGCGGTCCTGCTCAACCTTGAGCAGGCGGGCCCGGAGCACCCTGAGCGCCTTGGCCCGGTTCTGGATCTGGCTCTTCTCGTCCTGGACGGCGACCACGAGCCCGGTGGGCCGGTGGGTGATCCTGACCGCCGAGTCCGTGGTGTTGACGCTCTGGCCGCCGGGCCCCGACGAGCGGTACACGTCGACCTCGATGTCGGCGGGATCGATGGCGACCTCCACCTCGGCCGCCTCGGGGAGCACGGCCACCGTCGCCGACGAGGTGTGCACCCGCCCCTGGCTCTCGGTGGCGGGGACGCGCTGCACCCGATGGGGCCCACCCTCGTGCTTCATGCGCGACCACGCGCCCTCTCCCTCGAGGAGGAACGTGATCTCGTTGAGACCCCCCATGGCGGAGGCGTTGGTGCTCAGCACCTCCAGCCGCCAGCCCTGGCGGGCGGCGTAGCCGGCATACATCTCGAACAGGTCCTTGGCGAAGAGGTTGGCCTCCTTCCCCCCCTCGGCCCCCCGGATCTCGATGATGACGTTCCTCCCCGCGTTGGGGTCCCGGGGCAGGAGCAGCACCTCCAGCTCGGCGTCGAGGCGCTCAAGGGTGGCGGTGGCCGCGTCGATCTCCTCCCGCACGATCTCACGGTCATCGCCGGTGACCTCGCCCAGCAGCTGGCGGGCCGCGGCCAGGTCCGCCCGGGCCTGGCGGTGGGCCCGGTGGGCCGTCGCGATGGGCCGGAGCTCCTTGTGGCGACGGGAGAGCGTGCGCAGCTCGTCGGGGTCGGCCAGGACCGCAGGGTCGGCCAGGCGGGCCTCGACGGCGACGAGCTCCTGCTCAAGGGCGGCCAAGCGCCGGTCAGTGCCGTGGTCCATCGCCACCAGGCTAGGTGGCCGTGGGGTGTGAGCCCCGCCGCGGGCCGCCCTAACGGCTCCGAGG
>JBOGHU010000123.1:0-6187 GCA_050742255.1 Acidimicrobiales bacterium | reverse complement strand
CGGCGGGGCCACCCGCCTCGCCGGCGGCCGCCTCCGGGCGGCCCGTCACCTCGCCCGCCTCAGGGCCGGCCGCCTCGGCGGCGGCCCGGGCCCGGCGGTGGCGCTCCCAGGCCCACAGGGCGGACTCGTGGGCCACGGCGGGGTGGAACCGCCACCGCTGGAGCTGGCGCTCGGCCGCCTCCAGGCCCTCGCCCAGCTCCAGCAGGGAGAGGGCGAGCTGGCGGGACCGGCGTCGGAGCCTCTCGGCCTCGGGGGTGCGGAGCTCGCCGTCCAGCCAGAGCCGGTGCTCTTCCTGGACGGCCTGGGGCAGGCGGGTCACCTGGCGGCGGGTGAGCGGGGGCAGCTTGCGCCGCACGGCGAGCACGTCCTCGCCCTCGGGGGTGGCCAGGTCGAACTGGCAGCAGCGCGCCAGGGCCCGTACGAACGGCGAGTTGCGCCCCTCGCCACCGAGGCCGAGGGAACGGGCGGTGTCGCCCAGGGCGAGGTCGAAGCCGGCCGGCTCACGATCGAGCTCGGCCGCCACCCGGCGCAGGAGCCAGGTGGTGGACGGTCCCAGCACCCCGAGCCAGAACCGCTCGACGTAGGTCGACCGGGGGTCGTGCCCGAGACGGTCGATGACCGGGTCGGGCCAGGGGCGGATGTGGAGGTGGTCGGGGGGCGGGTAGGGCAGGGCGGCGCGCATGGGAGGCTCCTCGGCGGCGGGTGCGGCCAGGCGGGGAAGGAGTTGCCAAGCGTCGGTATCTTTCATGCTCTATCATGCTGACGCCGGGTGGGCCCGTCAAGGGGCCAGGCGGGTTTGTGCGCGCTCGACCCCGCCCTGGAGGGCGCAACGCACACAGACTGGGCGGGGCGCCCTCAGGCCCGGATCTCGACCGGGGTTCCCACGGAGGCCAGCTCGGCCAGCCTGGTGACGACCGGGTTGGACAGCCGCAGGCAGCCGTTGCTCACCGCCTTGCCCGTGACCGAGGGGTCCTCCCAGCCGTGGATGGCGATCTGGCCGATGCCGCCGCCGAAGTCGAAGAGCACGTCGGAGAAGGCGGCGACTCTCAGCATGTGGGCGCCGTAGGGGTGCCCGGGGGCGGGAAGGGAGATGTCCACGTAGAAGTCCCCCATAGGGGTGGGCGTAGCCGGCTTGCCGACGGCCACCTTCTCCTGCATCACCACCTCCTCGCCCCGGGTGACGGTCAGCTCCCGGTCGCTGAGGTCGACCGTGATCTTGCTCGGCACCGTCCAGGTGGTCACCTCGGCGGCGTCCACCCAGGCGGTGGTGCCGTTGGGGCGTTGGGGCAGGCGGACCAGCACCCGGCCGCCCTGGCGCCCGACCACCGAGAACGTGAGCGGGAAGCCCTCGGCGGTGGGGTTGGCGAGGTCGGCGACGGGCTTCGTGGCGTCGGCGGTGGGGTACACGGCCACCGAGGGCCCCGTGGCCCGGGCCGCCAGGTACGCGTTCGGGGCGGCGGGGGTGGCGAGGGCGGTGACCGGGGCGGCGGCGGTCGACCGCTGGGGCCCCTCGCCCCCCACCAGCACCGCCGCCGAGGCGGTCTCGACCGTGGCCAGCGACACCAGGAGCACGGCCAGCCAGGCCGCACGTCTTCCCACGGTGGGCGACGATAGCGCCGGTCGTGCCGGTGGCGTCGACGGCCGGGGGCAGTGTCAAAGCCGACCCGGGAGGTAGACTTTCACCATGCCCACGTTCCGCGACCTCCTCAGCCAGACCAAGGCCCGCATTCGCGAGGTAGACGCCGCCCAGGCGGAGAGGGCCATCGCCGACGGCCGCGCCGTGGTGCTCGACGTGCGGGAGCCCGACGAGTTCGCCCAGGGGGCGGTGCCGGGGGCCGTCCACATCCCACGCGGCCACCTGGAGAGCCAGGTCGAGAGCCGGGTGACCGACCACGACGCCCCGATCGTCGTCTACTGCGCCGGGGGCACCCGCTCCGCCTTCGCCGCCGACACCCTGGGCCAGCTGGGCTACACCGACGTGGTCTCCATGGCGGGCGGCTTCAACCGCTGGAAGGACGAGGGACGGCGGTGGTCGGCGCCCCGGGTCCTCGCCGCCGGCCAGCGCAACCGCTACCAGCGCCACCTGCTGCTGCCCGAGGTGGGCGAGGAGGGCCAGCAGCGCCTCCTCGACTCCCGGGTCCTGGTGCTGGGAGCGGGCGGCCTGGGCTCCCCCGCCGCCCTCTACCTGGCGGCGGCGGGGGTGGGCACCCTGGGGATCGTCGACATGGACGAGGTCGACGACTCCAACCTCCAGCGCCAGATCCTGCACAACCTGGAGCGGGTGGGCCAGCGCAAGGTGGACTCGGCCATCCGTACCCTCACGGCCCTGAACCCCGACGTGGAGGGGGTCCCCCACGACGTGCGCCTGGGTGCCGACAACGTCCTCGAGGTGCTCGACGGGTACGACGTAATAGTCGACGGCACCGACAACTTCCCCACCCGGTACCTGGTCAACGACGCCTCGCTGTTGAAGCGCATCCCGGTGGTGCACGGGTCGATCTTCCGGTTCGAGGGCCAGGCCACGGTCTTCCACCCCTACGAGGGACCGTGCTACCGCTGCATGATCCCCGAGCCGCCGCCGCCCGACCAGGCCCCGTCGTGCGCCGAGGCCGGCGTGTTGGGGGTGCTGCCGGGCATCATCGGCTCGATCCAGGCCATGGAGGCCATCAAGCTGCTGCTGGGCCTGGGGGACAGCCTGGCCGGCCGGCTGCTGGCCTACGACGCCCTGGAGTCCTCCTTCCGGACCTTCCGGGTGCTGCGGGACCCCGAGTGCCCGGCGTGCGGTGTCGACCCCGACCAGCTGGTCATCGCCGAGTACGACGAGCTGTGCATGCCCCACCCCCGCCGGGAGCCGGTCCCGGCGTCGGCGTAACCGGGGCTCGCCCTCCCCTCCTCTCCGGCTACGGGGCGTCGCTGAGCGACGTCCGGCGACCGGAGAACGGCCGGTGGCGCCAGGCGTGAGTGGCGTGCGGTGGAGCCGGGTAGGGGTCGTGCACGTCTGCGGTCAAGAAGGGGGCGCCACGGTGGCTCAGAGCATCCGAGAGGTCATGACGCCGAACCCGGCCACGGTCGCCGCATCGGACTCGATCGCCGATGCGGCCCGCCGCATGAAGGCCGAGAACATCGGCGACGTGCTGGTCGTGAGAGATGAGCGTGTCTGTGGCCTGGTCACCGACCGCGACATCGTCGTGCGCGTGGTGGCTGAGGGCCGGGACATCGATGGGACCCGAGTCGAGGAGATCTGCAGCGGGGACCTTGTCTGCCTGACGCCCCAGGACACAGTCGAGGACGCCGTTCGGGTGATGGCCGAGCGGGCCGTCCGGCGTCTCCCGATAGCGGAGGGGGGCCGGCCCCTCGGCGTGGTCTCCATCGGGGATCTGGCCATCGAGCGCGAGGGCGACTCTGTCCTGGCTGACATCAGCGTGGCACCCCCCAACCGGTAGCACCCGAGCGAGGAGGTCGCTGTGATGGGCCGTTGTGAGGTGTGCGGCAACGATTACGACAAGGCGTTCGAGGTCGTCGCCGCCGGGCAGCACCACGTGTTCGACAGCTTCGAGTGCGCGATCCACCGGATGGCACCGGCGTGCGAGCACTGCGGCTGCAGGATCGTCGGGCACGGCACGGAGGTCGACGGCCGCTTCTACTGCTGCGCCCACTGCGCGCGGGAGGCGGCGGGCACCGAGGAGATCAGAGACCGGGCCGAGACGGGCGCGCCCGCTGAGCGAGGCGTCTGACAGCTGACCATCAGCCGAGGTCGATCAGCGCCCGGGTGACGGCGGCGAGGTCAGGGGCGATCACGTCGGGACGGTCGAAGGCGGGAGGGAAGCTCCCTTCCGCCCGGGCGACCCAGCCGGTCACCAGGCCAGCCTGCCGGGCACCGTGCACGTCCCAGGCGTGGGCGGCGACGAGAGCCAGCCTGTCCGGTTCGACACCGGCCAGGCTGGCGGCGTGGCGGTAGGGGGCGGCGGCGGGCTTGAAGGTGCTCACCGCCTCGACGGACACCTGGTGCTCCACCAACCGGTCCAGCCCTGCTCTCGCCAGCAGCGCCGCTGTCGTGTCGGCTCCGCCGTTCGTCAACGTCAGGACCCGGACCCCGTCCTCGACCGCGAGCCGCATGGCCGGTTCGGCGTCGGGCTCGGGTTCGAGCTCGCCGAAACCGGCGAGGACGTGGTCGACGAGCTCGTCCGTCCCCGACGGGAGCACGGCCCGGAGCGAGCTGCCGGCGACGTCGCGGAACGGCCGGTAGCTGCCGGCGGCGGTGAGGGCGAACGCGTCCCGCAGGAGGCGGGCGAACCAGAGGTCGAAGGTGGCCCCGTCGCCGCCCTGGCCCGCGAGCCGCGCCCGCACGGCCCGGAGCGAGAACAGGGTGCCGACGACGTCGAAGGCGATGGCGAGCGGGCGTGTGGGCGTCATGGGCTCCTGGACCACCACGTCGGCCCTACCCAGCCGACCGGGCCCTCCCACGTCTCGCCCGCGCCAGGGCCCGTCGCACGCCGGTGGGCCCGCCCCTAGCCTGGGGCGGTGGCGGAGGTGCGGATCGTGATCATCGGGGGCGGGCCGGCGGGGAACACCGCCGCCACCCACGCCGCCCGGCTGGGGGCCACGGTCACCCTGGTGGAGCGGGACGTGGTGGGCGGCGCCGCCCACCTGTGGGACTGCATCCCCTCCAAGGCCATGATCGCCAGCGGCGGGGCCATGTCGCTGGCCGGGCGGGCGTCGGGGATGGGCCTGGCCCGCCTCGACGCCCGCCTCGACCTCGATGCCCTGAGGGCGCGCAACGCCGCCATCGAGGACCGTCTCCACACCGCCAGCACCACCCTGCTGGCCAGCCAGGGGGTGCGGCTGCTGCAGGGGACGGGCAGGCTGAAGGGGCCCCACGAGGTCGTGGCCGAGACCGCCGAGGGAATGGTCGAGCTGGAGGCCGACGCGGTGGTGCTGGCCACCGGGAGCCGTCCCCGCATCCCGGAGTGGGCCCCCGTCGATGGCGAGCGGGTCCTCACCACCCGCCAGGCCTACCCACCGCCCGAGCTCCCCGGGCACCTGGTGGTGGTGGGCTCGGGGGTCACCGGCGTGGAGTTCGTGCACATGTTCGCCTCCTTCGGCTGCCAGGTCAGCCTGCTGGTCAGCCGCCAGCAGGTGCTGCCCCAGAAGGATGCCGAGGTGGCCGCAGCCCTGGAGGAGGACTTCCTGCGCCGGGGGGTGACCCTGCTCAAGGGGGCACGAGCCACGGCGCTGGACCGGGTCGAGGAGGGCGTGGTGGTCCGCTGCCGGGACGGCCGGGCGGTGACCGGCACCCACGCCCTCCTCGCCGTGGGCTCGATCCCCAACTCCGAGGGGCTGGGCCTCGACGCCGCCGGGGTGGCGGTCGACGCCGGTGGGTACGTCCCGGTGAACCACCACTGCCAGTCGAACGTCCCCCACGTCTACGCCACCGGCGACCTGTCGGGGAAGCTTCCGCTCTCGTCGGTCGCGGCCATGCAGGGTCGGAAGGTGGCCGAGCACGCCATGGGCCTGCACACCCTGGCCCACCGTCACCTCGACTACGAGAAGGCGGCGTCGGCCATCTTCACCGAGCCCGAGATCGCCGACGTGGGCCTGGCCGAGGTGGACGCCAACGCCTGGGGCAGGAAGATCCGGGTGACCAAGGTGCCGTTCTCGGCGTCGGCCAAGGCCCTCATCGAGGGTGACGCCCGGGGGTTCGTGAAGGTCATCTCCGACCCGGCCACGGGCGTGGTGCTGGGCGGGTCGATCGTCGGCCGCAACGCGGCGGAGATCATCTCGGTCGTCGCCCTCGCCGTCACCGCCGGGCTGAAGGTGACCGACATCGCCGAGAGCCTCCTCGTGCACCCCGCCCTGTCCGAGGCCCTTTCCGAGGCGGCCGATTAGGCGAAGCCGGTCCGTCAGCCGATCACCATGAGGACGTCGCCCGTCCCCACCGACTGCCCCGGCTCTACCCGGATCTCGGTGACCGTGCCGCCGTGGCCGACGGTCATCTGGTTCTCCATCTTCATCGCCTCCAGCACGGCCACCGCCTGGCCCGCCTCCACCCGGTCCCCGACCGCCACCAGCACGGCCACCACCACACCCTGCATGGGAACGGCGACGGCCCCGGCGCCGGCCACGGCCCCGCCGCCGTGGTCGGCGGCGGGCCCGGGCCCCGGCCGCCCCGGCCGCCCCGGCGGTACCG